>NZ_JBFNXW010000002.1:0-300000 GCF_040811775.1 Balneola sp. MJW-20 | reverse complement strand
GGCTTCAGGAAAACTCATATTTTCAGGTTTTAGGGTCACGGGATCTTCCGGAGTAATCTTCACGTATTCGGCATGAGCTCCGTAATTCGTGCCGCTGTCTGCGATCACGGCTTCACCCGGTTTAAAACCTGTGATATCCTTACCCACCGATTCAACCCATCCTGCCAGCTCAGTTCCCATTACACTGATCTTAGGCTTTATTACTCCCGTAGCCATGCGTGCGAATAAATGATCGCCAGATCGGAAAATATTGTCTACCTGTGTAACCGTTGTAGCTGCAGTCCTGATCAGTATTTCATTGTCACCAATAGCCGGCTTTTCAAGATCCCGGATCTCAATTTTATCAGCCCCACCATATCCGGTAAGAATTGCTGCCTTCATACATGCCCCATAGTTTTGTTCAAGGGCCCTTTTATCGAAACTTCCTTCTAAAAGTTGCATCACTATACTGAACGGAGAATATGGGATCACCAGGAATTTGTTATCCAACACTCCGTTTGCACTGACTCAGTTGAGGAATGGTTTAATAAAGATTTGTTAAAAAATGACTCCCTCGATGGCTTTGAGAGCCTATCCCAAAAATTTAACTAGCATTAAGTCTAAGGTTAGAAATACCAAACTATAATCCGTACATCAACATTTTTAAGTTGTAAATGAGCGCCGATTTATGTTTAATAAGTAAAATCTTGGTACAGTTGGCTGGAAGGACATAATTAAGGGGACGGTTTGAATATTCTGCTATTAGAAGATAATAAGTATGACAAAGAGCTATTAGAGCTTCAGCTCCGAAAGGAAGGACTGACGTTTAGTATAAGTCATGTAACTGACCGGCGATCTTATCTTGAGATGCTGGATAATGAATTTGACATCATACTTGCCGATTATTCAATACCAGGTTATGATGCAATTGCAGCACTTGAAGAAGCCCGTTCCAGAAATGATCTCATCCCATTCATTATTGTATCAGGTACCATCGATACAGATAAAGCCGTTTCACTTATCGTTGATCACGGTATCAATGACTACATTCTCAAAGACCACCTGCACCGTCTTAAGCCTTCCATCCTGCGAGAATTACAGTCTTACAAGACCAAAATCGATTTCAGAAAAACACAGGAAGAACTAAAAAAGCATACGCAGGAATTACAAAAATTATCGTTGGTAGCCAGTAATACTCAGACCGGCGTAATCATCACCGATAAAAACGGATATATCGAGTGGATCAATGACAGCTTTACTCGGATCACCGGATTTTCCAGGGACGAGGTTATTGGTATTAAACCGGGACATCTGCTGCAGGGAGAGGAAACCGATCGTAATACCATCATCTATATTCGGGAGAGCCTGAAAGAAAACATCCCTTTTACTACCGAGATCATTAATTACCACAAGAACGGTACCCCCTATTGGATCAGACTAAATATTGCTCCGGTATTCAATGATCAAAAGGAGTTAACCAATTATATTGGTGTTCAGGAAGAGATCACAGATCAAAAAACTCTCGAAAACTCACTGAAGCACAATCTCCTTCGTCTGCGCAGAGCTCAGCGGGATGCTGAGATTGGCGACTGGAGTTTTGACGTTAGAAGCAAAAAGATATACTGGAGTGATCAGTTATATCAGATCTTTGAAAGAGATCAGACCCTGGGACCGCCCGCTCTGAACACCCTTTTGAATGAAACCTTTCATGCCCTGAGCAGTGAAAATCTTCGGAAAGCTGTAAAACGAGCCATTGATCATGGAGAATCGTACGAACTGGAGTTATCTGCTATTATTAATGGAGAAAAGAAGTTCTTCTCTGCAATCGGAAAGCCAACAGAGATCATAGATGATAAAGTAACTCAGCTTAGCGGTACACTACAGGACATCACCAAGAGGAAAAATGCAGAGCTGGATGCGCTAAAGGCTCATAAGGAATTATCAAATGTTGCTGATAATGTGGATGGTGCTGTGTTCCAATATATTCTCCATCCTGACGGGAAAGATGAAGTAACCTTTGTTAGTAAGGGAGTCAAACCGATCTATGAAGTAGAACCCGAAAAAGCATTGGAAGATGTAAACAGCGTCTGGGACTGTGTTGCTAAAAATGATAGTGCACTGCTAAGGGAAGCTATCCAAAAGTCAGCAGAAACACTTGATAAACTGGAGTGTCAATATAAGATCAAAACAGCAAGAACCGGGACTTTCAAACATCTTAAAGTGGTAGGTACTCCCAAAAAACTCCAAAACGGGGCTTTCATTTGGAATATGGTATCCTATGATATTACCAATCTGATAGAGGTACAGGATCAGCTCATTCAAACACTTAATGAAAAAGATACGCTGCTCAAGGAATTACATCACAGAGTGAAAAATAACCTCGCTATCCTTTCAGGATTACTGCAACTAGAGCAATTTGCACATGGTGAAGATAAGGTGCTCCAGAAAGCAGTTAATCGAATACAGTCTATTGCTACCGTTCATGAATTGTTATACAGTTCGGATGCTATGAACAAGGTCCATATTGACGATTATATAGCAGCACTGATAGAACAGATCAGGACTTCTTATAAGGTCAGTGATGAGATCCATTTTAATTTCGATGTCAAGATCAGAGATCTGAATATTAACGAAGCTATACCCCTTGGTCTACTGATAAATGAACTGATCACTAATTCGATTAAGCATGCACTAACAGAAGACGGTGAAATTCAGATCATTGTACAAGCCTCTGACATTCACCCTGAAAAGCACGAATTTATTTACAGAGATTCCGGAGATGGATTTCATACCTCGCATACCGGAGGAAAAACGCTTGGTCTCGAATTAATTCATACCCTCCTGCAAAACCTGGATGCTGAATATGAATTTATTACTGAAGGTAAGCTGGAACTAAAAGCCTGCTTTCTGCCAAAGACAGCGGGTGCCCATGGACATCAATTAGGGATTCAAAACAGTACCGATCGTCTAATTAATTGATAGGTCTGATCCTTCTGCAGCTTGTTCCATTGACAGGATCATCTCAATGGCTTCAGCAATAGATCGTCCCTCTGCTTTGAGATCTTTGTCTTTAGAGGAGGATACGAGATAGGTTCCTCCGGAGAGCTGTTCTATATCAAGTTTCAGTTTAATTTCCATGAATCCGGGAGTTTGATTTTCAGGATAACCGCAAAGTCAAGGCCGCCATTCCCTTTGAAGCAGACAAATCTCCGTATCGTACTTCACCACTCATTACTTAAAGCTTTTTGAACGGAGTGAATCATTCAGGTTGCTCTTCCGTACATCTTTTATTGCTGTTATTTTCATAACCAAAAGATGCCATTATGAACCGATCAAACCTGCTCAACCTGGCTTTCATCTTTTCTGCAGCCTCACTTCTGGCTCTTACGTCCTGTAAAGACGATCCTGCTTCTGAATTCTGCAGTACCGGAGATCCTGACTGCATATCTAGCCTATACCGGGGTACATTTGAGAACGGGATCATATACGATCTCTATCTGCCTCCGAAATACGATGAATCTGAAGCCTATCCCTTAATGATCTTTAATGACGGAGAAGTGATATTCGGTTCTGGAAGCTGGGAACTTGATACTATACTGGATGATATGATCACCAATGAGCTCATAGAGCCTGTGATCGTGCTTGCTCTTTTCTCAATGGGAAACCGGAACGACTGGTATGTTCCCTATGATGACTCCTGGATCACTCAAAACTGGGGACCTTACTCTCCACGGGCATCTGAATATGCTGATATGGTGATCAATGAGATCCTGCCGGCCATGGAAGCAGATTATCCTTTGGATCTGAGCCGAACCGGGATCGCAGGAGTGTCACTTGGCGGGCTCGTGTCAACCTGGATGGGACTTAAGTATCCAGAAACTTTTAAATATTCCGCCAGTCTGTCCGGATCCTTCTGGGTAGCTGATTATGAGATCTTCAATGAAGTAACTGAAAGCTATGATGACGGACAGGAATTCTGGTTTGATATTGGTACCGGCGAGTGGAATTACTATGTACCTCTCTATAAGGCACTCGATGAAGCGGGTGTAGAACCCGGTGAGCGCAGTTTTTATTATGAAGACAAAGACGCCGTACATTCCGATCTATACTGGATCAACAGGATCAAATATCCGCTGCAATTATTCTATGGAACCTCTGAAGCCCTGCCCTCATCTATGGAAGTTCTGCTGGAATGTATTCCAAGCTTTACTCAATCGGGACTTAAGTTCAGGCGAATGAATCCCGTGATCACCACCACTAATGCCGTAAAGTATTCCCTGGCTCATGCTGCTTCTTATACACTGAAGGTGGGCTCGGCGGAACTGGGTACCGAAGGAAGCTTCCTGAATGATCCGGCTACCGAGGTGAGGGTTCAGGTAGACTATCTTGATTTCAGTGAAGAGGTGGTTATTCCCATGGGCTTTTGCCGCTAAGGACCGAAGACCGGGGCCGCTTCGGTCTTTTGCGCTTTGCGCAAAATACGTCGAAAGTTGTTTAGCCGGAATAAGCCTCCAACGCAGATTTATTTATATCAAATTATCATAACCTTATCGGCCGATCAGCCGTGGTCATCTCTACCCGCTTGCGGGTAGTAGTTACCTCTTCCCCGGCCTTCGGTCCCCGGTCTTCCGTCTGGGATTTTTTTTACTATATTGATCGAAATTTAACTCAAGCTCTTTCCAATGAAAATCCGATCCCTTCTGCTTTCCCTGTTCTTTTTACTTTTAATGACGATCTCGGCTTCTGCACAGCGAACCATTATTCATGCCGGTACACTGATCGACGGGAAATCGGACCGGGCAATGACAAATATGAGCATAGTAGTAGAAGAAAACCGGATCGTTGCTATGAGTGAAGGGTTTATGACCGGAGATGACGGTGACCGTATCATTGATCTGCGCGACAAAACGGTAATGCCCGGACTCATCGATCTGCATGTTCATCTGGAAGGAGAAACCAGTCCGACCCGCTACCTGGATGCATTCACTCTAAACCCTGCAGATATCGCTTTTCGATCTTCCAGCTATGCCAAGACCACTCTCATGGCCGGATTTACCACAGTCCGGGATGTTGGCGGAAGTGGTGTAAATATCGCTCTCAGAGATGCGATCAATCAAGGATATACGGTCGGACCCAGAGTTTATACCGTGGGAAATTCCCTGGCCACTACCGGCGGACATGCAGATCCTACCAATGGCTATCGCTTTGACCTGATGGGTGCTCCCGGTCCGACAGAAGGCGTGATCAACGGAGTTGCAGATGCTCGCGAAGCGGTCCGGCAAAGGTATAAAAATGGTGCCGATCATATCAAGATAACAGCTACCGGAGGAGTGCTCAGTGTTGCTAAGTCCGGTGATGCTCCGCAGTTCTTTATGGATGAACTGGACGCCATCGTTCAGACTGCCAAAGAATACGGGATGCACGTTGCCGCTCATGCTCATGGTGCCGAAGGAATGAAGCGGGCCGTTGAAGCCGGAGTGCTGACCATCGAGCACGGCACCAAGATGACCACTGAGGTCATGGACCTGATGATCGAAAAAGGAACCTATTACGTACCGACCATCACCGCCGGAAAATGGGTAGCTGAAAAAGCACAGATCGACGGATATTATCCGCCATTGGTGGTTCCTAAAGCACTGGAGATCGGACCGATGATACAAAACACCTTTAAGCAGGCCTATGAACGAGGAGTCAAAATTGCTTTCGGAACGGATGCAGCCGTTTTCCCCCATGGCCAGAATGGTAAAGAGTTTGCTTATATGGCTGAGGCCGGTATGCCGGTGATGGAGACCCTCAAGAGTGCAACCCTCACCGCCGCCACTGTTCTTGGAATACAGGATAAACTGGGCACGATCGAAGCCGGAAAGCTGGCTGATATCGTCGCGACTGATGGGAATCCCCTGGAGGATGTTTCGGTCATGGAAAGCGTGAGCTTTGTGATGAAAGACGGGGTTGTTTATAAGCTGGAGCGATAACTAGTTACCTTCGGGACGATCATACTATTTTTCCAGTTTTCAGGCTTCGGTAACTGAAAATTAAAGATGTAAAATTATAAATGTTGGTCTGGCTGCGCCCGGGGTTGTTTGTTCAAAACAAAAAGCTAAAAGTCATCTCCCCGGCTTGCCGGGGTAGCTCTGTCTTCCCCGGTCTTCGGTCCCCGCTCCCCGGTCATTAGGATCTGCATTTTAATGAATAAATGCCTGCCGGTACGATCTTACTCTGAATTCAATCAACGGCATATTTACAAACATTAATTTTCTATAATATTTTAGAAGCTTTTGATTATATTGGCTCCGGGTACAAAAATATACGTAAGGCTTATGAACATACTAATGCGAATAAATCAATGGTGGCTGGCTGCTTTCACGGTCTGTTCACCTATCATTGGAATCGGTTTCTTCATCACCGGTTTTAAACTCGGGCTCTCCGGACTGATCTACACAGCGATCCCCCTACTCATTCTGATCCCTGTTACCATCACTGCCCTATGGTTGTTTTCAACCGGCAAATTATTATATAAATCCAAAAAGCGCCGGACCGAAAGCTACAGGCATTTCAAACTATTCCGCGGCAGTATGCTGGTGGTCATCTTTTATGCTTTGCTCTTATCGGTAGTCCTTTTATTCTCAGTGGATAAATTCTTTTCCTTCCATTATTTCAGCGAGCTGTTTCGTCTGGAGATGCATGATCTGTTCAACCTCTCCATTATGCTCCTTCCTTTGCACTTTATATCGGTCTGTGGATCGTGGTATGGCATGCATTTTATTGCCCGCCATATGGACAATGGAACTGAAGGCCGGACCTTCTCCCCTCAGTATTTCCGCAACCTGGCGATGATGGTCGTAATTCCCTTTGGATTAGCGAAGATCCACCCGGACCTGAAGGCCTCTTATGCTGAGAAGCATTAGAACAAAGCACCGGGTTCTTCATGCAGAATGCTTCGATCATTTCTCAATGAGATGAATCTGGCAGACCATTGACCTTCGCATAAAAGTGGCACTTTGACCGGAATCAGTCTTCACATTTCCGGCTTTGCTCCAGCATTTTATCATCACCCAGAGCGGTGTAGATCCTGACCTGCTGCCGGCAAAGTAAGGCGTCCTTTCGGATCAGCGCAGCAGTTTCAACCATGGTCCTGGCGTGCTGATAACGGCCGGACTCCAGGTAAGCGTTGGTCTGATAGAAAAGAGTATGGACACGGATCAGCTCCAGGAAGATCGCAGCTTGTCGTTTTTTGTACAGATGTTCCTCACGATCCAAACGTTCTTTGAGGTCATTCACCCTGAGCAACTCTGCAAATACCACTGCCGGAGGCGGGTCTTCGATAGTACTCAGATCGTTGAACTGCTGGAACATAAACTTCAGAAAACTGAAGTAATCATCCATCAGCTTTTCGATAAGTGCAGTTTCTCCGGAAGCACGCAGCCTTTCTTCCAGCCGGACCTGCTCCTCTTTTAATGAACCGGTGATCATCTCTGCGGGATAGTTCCGAAGCAGGGAGGCCTGATGGCGCCACAGCCGGTACAGATCTTCCGAATTCAGGATCTCTTTGGATACTTCCCCTTCCAGCTCCCAAGCCCGTTTCAAGAACCTGCTATCTTGCTCAATGCCCCCCTCATTCATAGCCATCAAGTGCATAAAGGAAAGTGCCTCTTCTGCAATCTCCTTTGGAGGCCACTGATGCCCCCCTTCGAAGAACCGGAGCTTATAATTAAAATCATATTCTTCCATTAACCGGTCCAGCTGCAGCATCTCAAAATAATTGAAATCATAGAAGCCAGAAGAGCCAAAGTAGGCAAAGCTGCGATCCTCCCCCCTGCTCAGGCTCTCAAATTCAAAGCCCTGCCCGGTTCCGGCTCCGAAACTGATCACCCCGGCAACATTATCCGGTAGTTCCAGGGCAAAGTCCCACGACATCCGGGCCGTACCTGAAAATCCTGCTAGATATACCCGGTCTAGTGCCACATACAGGTTATTGAGCACATCCTGCAGCATAGCATTCAGTGCGTTTATGGTCAGCTGCGGATCGGTATCGCTCCGGGTATCCCATGAACTGACCAGTACATATCCCAGAGAATCTGCAATATCTTTGAAAAGTCCCATAGGTCTCATAGCGGCCCCGCGGGGATCCATGAGAAAAACCACAGGAAATAGTTGTTCGCGGTCATAATCCTCGGGCAGAAAGAGTGCATAACTTTTATCGGGGTCTGAAAGGCTGTTTATTCTTTCGTAAACGATCCCGGTTTGCAAAGTATCTGTCACTGACTGCGCAACCACATATTCCGAAGTGAGGCTGCATAAAATTACGATATGAACGAATGACCGGATCTTCATTGACCTAAGCAAACTCTGTTGAGAGTATTAAGACGCAGGATCGACAGTAATGTTTCTGTGGTAGAATTTGCGTTCAATGTCACCCGCGAAAGCAAAGGTCCAGTATCAAAGAAAGGTCATAGCTTTAATAAGACGGGATCAGTTATTCCCGGTCTTTTTACTGCTGATCTTTTTGCGATCTGATCCCACACCATCAACATCAGCACCCTTCAGGGTTAGGTCGATATCCCTGATCATTCTGTTGCGTGCGTTCGTAAGATCGGTAAAATGGTTGCGTTCGCCATTAGTTACAGATCGGTTCGCAGGGGCCCGATAGCTGGAACCTTCACTTTTATTCTTGAAATCATAGTTCAGGAAATATTTTGTTTGCAGAGCATATCGGATCCTGCTACCCTTAACATTTCCTCCTCTGACAGGTGTATCATAATCGAAGCCCAGATCAGCATAGGTATCGCCTATTTCCCAGCGTATTGCACCGTACCACAAATTTCTTCTGCGCTCGCAATCCGAAACAAAAACACTGGATCGTCCGGAGTCACCATACCCCATTTCTGTCATATAATCATAATCACATCTAAAACTGAACCCGAGCAAATGTACCGGCCGGTCTTCGTAAAATTCCAACTGAGCCCGGGTCGTGTAGTACCTGTTGAAGCTTTGGTTTGATACCAGCCGGACTTTATAAACATTGGTGCTTTCCAGCTTCTTATAAAAGATACCAACCTGAGCCAGATCGTACTCAGCAATTACATCATATTGGTCATAGTAGGTATCCTGATATAATGCAGGCTTCTCTACTTCTACATCCAGGTCTTTGTAGCGTTCGGCATTTGATACATTCTTCGTGCCGCTACAGGCAGATAAGAAAGAAAGGGCGAGTAGAACTACCAGTATATTTTTCATAAGAATCTCCGTTTTAGGCCAATATAGAGTGATATGGAAATTATTGTATCACATCTTAATGCTATAAACGGCAAGTCTCTGTTCAGGACATTCAATGAGTGAAATGAGCCTCATTAATACTGATCGGGAATGATAACCGCAGATCAAGCCCATTGATATTGCCTAGTTCAGATTCAGTCATCATATCTCTTGACAATGCCCTTCTTTTAACCGATTGTAGGAATTCACCTTAATCTAATGCAGCCTCCTGTCATGAAAAAGCATGTATACTTCCCTTTCTTCCTGATCTTAATGATCGCTGTTCAGCCCCTGGTTCTGGCTCAGCAAAAAGTGTTAACGATTGATGATTATACCCGCTGGTCACAGATCCGTGGAACTCAGATCTCAAATAACGGTCAGTGGATGGCCTACAGCCTTCGCCCCAACGGAGGTGATGATACGCTTCATGTGACCTCCCTGAATAACGACACTAAATACATCATTCCCAATGCTTCAGGAGTCGTATTCAGCAATGACAATAAATATGCTGCTTATTCCATCTCTCCTGATGAGGACACCCGGGAGAATTTGAGATCGAAAAATCAGCCGGTACATACTAAAGCTGAATTACTCGACCTCAGCACTGGAGAGAAGATCCAGGTAGAACGAATGAACAGTATGACCTTTTCAGAAGACGGTCGTTTCTGGGCCGTTCACCGTGAGAAACCGGATGATGATAAGAGCAAACACAGCGGTTCCGACCTGGTGGTCCGGGATCTGAGTACCGGTGTAACACAGAACTACGGAAATGTATCCGAATTCAGTTTCAATAAGAGAAGTGACCATCTGGCTTACCTGGTGGATGCGGCCGAGATGATAGGTAACGGGGTATACCTGAAAAATCTGAGTACCGGAAGTATCTCAGCGCTCGACTCCGATTCCACCCGCTATCGGGACCTCAGCTGGGATGACGAAGATGCACACCGGTCCGAATGGATGAATAAAGGACGCAGTATTGCCGTACTAAAAGGTACCAAAGTGGACTCCCTCCTGCATATTGATAACACGCTGATGGTATTTGACCCTGTGACGGATCCCGGGCGGAAACTAAGCCTGAGCACCATCAGCATAGATGCCTTTGAAGATGAAATGGTCATCAGTGAAGACCGGGATCTGAGCTGGAGCAGTGACGGTAATCTTATCATGATCGGACTGAAAGAACAAGGTCCCGTGATCAAAGTGGACCGTGACACCGTAGCCAATGTGGATGTATTTCACTGGAAAGATGACCGCATTCAGACCGTACAGGAACGCCAGGCCAACAGAGACCGCAATTTCACCTGGCTGGCCACTTACAATACCTCGAATGTTAAAGTCACCCCGGTTACCCGCCCCGGACTCAAAGATGCGGAAATATCTGATCACAGCCGGTACATGGTGGTGCGTGACGAGGAGCCCTATATCAATGACGTGAACTGGGGAGTATCTCCGGCCGACCTGTACCGGGTCAATATCCTGACCGGAGACCGAGATCAGTTTGCCTCAAACATCAAGCGGGATATGGGCTACTCACCGGATGGGCGTTATTTCCTGTATCAGTCTGCCACAGAGCAGGATACTGCCCTGATAGTCTATGACCTGGAAGAAGGTACCAATACTAATATTTCAGAAGCCTCCGAAACCCTGTTCATGGATATGGATCATCCGTATCCGCACGAGAATCCTCCATTCGGCATTGCCGGATGGACCGCTGACGGAGACTACGTGATCGTGAATCATAAATACGATCTTTGGATGCTGGCGCTGGATGGTTCTGAAGCCACGAATATCACGCGCGGTATCGGTGATGAAGAGGAGATCCGTTTCCGCTACCTGACCATGGATCCCGATGAAGAATATATCGATCTCTCAAAAGACCTGATGCTGACGGCATTCGGTAAATGGACCAAAAAAGATGGCTTCTATGCGCTGAGAATGGGCCGAGAACCCCGCGAACTTCGTTTCGAGGATGCCAGTTTCGGACGACCCATGAAAGCCAGAGATGCCGACCGGGTAATAGTGACCCGCCAGACCTTTGTGGATTTTCCGGATTATTACCTGACAGACACCCGTTTCCGAAGACTGAATAAGGTCACAGATGCTAATCCCCAGCAGTCTGAATATGCATGGGGTAAGCGGGTCCTGATCGAATATGAAAACGACCGGGGCATTAAACTGCAGGGAACCCTGGCACTGCCGGCCAATTACGAGGAAGGAAAGAAATACCCGATGATCGTTTATTTCTACGAACAGATGTCTGACCGTCACCATCAGTATTCCATGCCGGTGTATGATGACCGCCCGCATATGTCGACCTATGCCAGTAACGGATACCTGGTACTGATGCCCGATAACGTGTATGAAGAAGGACGTCCCGGCACTTCTTCGCTGGATTGTATCACGGCAGCCACGCAGAAAGTGATCGACCTCGGTTATGCTGATCCCGACAAGATCGGGTTGCAGGGCCACAGCTGGGGAGGCTATCAGTCTTCTTTTATCCTGACGCAAACGGATATGTTCGCAACCGTGGTCACCGGAGCACCCCCCACTAATCTGACCGGCTTCTACAATAATATTTACGGAAATACCGGGACCAATCACCATGGTATTATGGAGATCGGACAGGTGCGTATGGGTCGCGGAGTGACTCCCTGGACTCACCGTGAGATCTACAATCGTGAAAACCCGATGTTCTATGTACCGGACATCGAAACGCCCTTTATGATCCTGCACGGAACCGCCGACGGTGCTGTAGACTGGAGTCAGGGACTGGAATTCTACAACGCTGCCCGCCGAATGGGCAAGGAAGTGGTCTTTCTCTCCTACCCGGACGAACCGCATCATCTCCGCAGGGAAGCCAACCAGATCGATTTCCAGATCCGTATGAAACAGTGGTTTGATCACTACGTCATCGGAGCCCCTGCAGCCGACTGGATGCAGAACGGAATACCGTATCTGGAAAAAAGGTATCTGTTGCCGGAGGATTGACCTCTGGCGACCGGGGACAGAAGACCGAAGACCGGGGCCGCCTCGGTCTTTTGCGCGTTGCGCAAAATACGCCCGGCAGTTGTTTAGCCGGTATAAGCTTCCATAGTGGATGTATTTATATCAGAGCATCTTAACCTTATCGGCTAAATAGCTTTTGGTCATCTCCCCGGCTTGCCGGGGTAGTTCTGGCTTCCCCGGTCACCGGTCCTCGGTCTCCGGTCTATCAGTTCTTGAACTTGTACTCCAAATTGAATAACATCGTTTAAACCATTGCCAAATAACGGGATAAGTGCTATGGAGATCAAAGAAGAAGGTCAGGGAAGGTTATTTAAAAGTGCATTTCTGGAAAAGTTTACGAAGACCAGTCCGAAAGCAGCCTGGACGCTTTATGCCATAATAGGATCTGTGATGCTGGTATTCGGGTTCCGACTCAATCCGGATATCTCGATCCTTGCTGCTACAGGGATCATAATTAGCGGTCTGTTCTTCTGGACCTTCTATGAGTATCTGCATCACCGGTATATTAATCACCTGGATGACTACTTTCCGGAATCTGATCTTGCCTGCAGGATCGCTTATACCCTGCATGGTATTCATCATGAATATCCTCGGGATGAGGAGCGGGTGGTCCTTCCTCCGGCCGCATGGCTCCTGCTTGCCGGTGCCTATACCGGATTATTCTGGCTGGCTATCGGTCCGCTGGCATTACTGTTCTGCCCGGGCTTCCTGTTCGGCTATCTGGGTTATTCCATGATCCATGCGCTGGTTCATAAGACCCATATTCCCAAACCTCTTCGCGGACTCTACCGCCATCATGCCATTCACCATTATAAATATCCGGATAAAGCATACGGGGTTTCGACGATGTTCTGGGACCGCGTTTTCAGGACGATGCCGCCGGAGTGAACCGGCTTGCCGGTTCACCGACCGGGGACCGAGGACCGAAGACCGGGGCCGCTTCGGTCTTTTGCGCGTTGCGCAAAATACGCCGGAAGTTGTTTAGCCGGGACAAGCTTGCAAAGTGGATGTATTTATATCAGAGCATCAAAACCTTATCGGCTAAATAACCTTTGGTCATCTCCCCGGCTTGCCGGGGTAGTTCCGTCTTCCCCGGTCTTCGGTCCTCGGTCTCCGGTCTTCGAGCGCAGCGAGAACTCAATTCAAATGTATCTGCTTCAGAAAGTCATTCAGTTTGAGGCTGACAAAGCCGGGACTCAGGTCTTCCCAGAAAGGATTTTTGGATTCTATAAAGCCCACTAAAGCAGAACGGTCCATACTTTTGATCTCTTTCTCCTTCCGGATGGCTTCCAGGAACCAGTCCTGTTCCTCATACCATACCAGGTGATCCAGGAAAAAGGCGTGACTGACACCCTGAACCGGTCGGACCTTATGCCGGTGCAGGCTCTCCCACAGGTCAGCGGTTGTCCCGATATAGAAACGGCTCCTTCGGCTGTTGGTCACTATGTAGTTGAAGTAGTGCGTCATCGGCAGTTAGAGCCACCGGCCGGGACTTCCTTACAGGGAAGTTCTATCTAATTTTTTTTCAAGTGAAGCCGAGTGCAGAGAGCCCGGATCTAATGTGCAAAGATCCGGATTGTACCCTCAATGTCCTGCAGATCTCAGCTCAATATAAAAGGTCGATCCCTTGCCTACCTCGGATTCAAAATAAATACGACCTCCCATCTTCTTAGCCAGCTGCTGGCTCAGGTTGAGACCGAAGCCGCTCCCTTTTTCCCCCTGGGTCCCTTTACGGGATCCGTCAAATTTCTCAAAGATATCTTCCCGAAGCTCTTCCGGTATACCTATCCCGGTATCACTGACGGATACCACAGCAGACCCATTGCTCTGCTCCAGGTTCAGGCTGATCTTCCCGCCTTTGGGGGTGAACTTGATCGCATTCACCATGAGATTACGCAGAATGATCTCCAGTGCATCATAGTCTGCTCTCAGATAGGTTTCGCCGGGAATATTATTGGTTACGCAGATCTCTTTTTTGTTCGAGATAAAACGGTTTGATTGTAATACATCATCCGAAACTACCCTCAGGTCCACATCCCGGAGAAAGATCTTCAGTCCCGCCATCTGATCCTTGGCCCAGGTCAGCAGGTCCTTCATCAGGTTCAGGTTCTTCTGTACGGAGATCTCCAGTTCGGATGTGATCTCATCGATCTCTTCTTTGGTCAGTTCAGATGACTGCAGCAGGTAGATAAATCCCTGTAAAGAGGTCAGAGGTGAGCGCATATCATGGGCGATGATCGCGAAAAGGCGGTCTTTTTCTTTACTGGCCAGCTCCAGCTTCTCCTTCTGTTTTCGCAGTTCCCGGTTGATCTTAGCCACCTTGCGGTCAGACCGTATCACATAGATCATTCCTGCTATGATCAGCAGTACAATAACTGCACCGGCAATGATGATCACCTGCTGATTGGCCAGTACCGCATCCTGCTTTGCTTTTTCAGCTTCCAGCCGTTCATTAATGGTCTGCTGCCGCACCAGTTCCAGCCGGGCTTCCGTCTCTGCCACCGCCTGTTGGGTGGAGATCGCACTCAGCGAATCTTCGGCCTGTTCCTTTTCCTCAAAATAGGTCAGTGCTTTACTGTTGTCTCCCATCAGCTTATGGAGCTCGTAGAGCAATCCCGAACTTTCTTTAATGTCATTGAGCGAACCTGACTCCCGGGCCAGGTCATAGGCATCCTCCAGATAAAGAAGTGCCATCTCATTATTCCCTTTATTCTTACTGAGTTCAGCCAGCCCCAGATTATTATAGTAGATCCCCTGACCGATACCGTATTTCAGACAGGCCTCCAGTGAAGCATTAAAATACTTAGATGCAGAATCGGGCATTCCCCATTCCAGGTATAACTGCCCGAGATTATACTCGATCTGAAAAGGAGGAATTCCGGGCCGGACCTCTTCACTCAGTTCCAGTGCATTCTGATAGAGTCCCAGGGCCTGCTCATAGCGCTTCAGCCCGGACTGTGAGATCGCAAGATTGGTGGTAACTCTCAAAAGATCACTCTGATATCCTTTTAAAGCAGCCAGCTCACTGGATTCTTTCAGGTATACCGAGGCCTTATCAAATTCCTCCATGTCATTATAAGTGTCCCCGATATTGTTGGTCACCACGATCAGCAGGGTGGTGTCCTGCACTTCCCGGGCATAACTGAGGGCTTCCGTAAAATGCTGAATGCTGCGGTCCAGCTGACCGATCCCCTTATAGGACACTGCCATATTTTGCAGGATCCCGATGGTATAATCTTTGTCATTCAGCTCTTTAGCCAGGTTATAGGCCCGATTGTACGCCTTCAGGGATTCCACATAATCCGACTGAAAACGAAGAATGGTACCCAGCTGATTCAGATACTTAACTTCCAGGGAATCCTCCAGATCCATCCGCAGTCCCTGCTGGGTAGCCGTCATCGCGGAATCATACTTCTGCTCCGCCAGGTACAATACAGAATAACTCAGCAAAAGGTCTTTTTCGGCATTCTTCAGCCCCAGGGAATCTGCCTCCCGGCGGCTTTTTGTGATAAGCTGACGTGCCTCTATCACCTTACCCTGATCAATGAGACGGTCTGCCTCCTTCAGCTGATCCCGGATATTCGCCAGATCAGCATCCTGTACCGTAGTCTGATTGTAATGAAGGGGTATATCAGGTGAAGGGTCACCTGCCCATACCAGCAATGCAATGATTACATTTAAGAGCATCAAAATGGGGTGCTTTTGAGTGAGGCTGAAGTTAGGAAAATTTGGGTTAAAAGACAGGAATGATGACCGGGGACCGGGGACCGAAGACCGGAGCCGCTTCGGTCTTTTGCGCTTTGCGCAAAATACGTCACTCAGCCGCTTGTGCCGTTCAATTTTCTGATTAATACCGATATACTTTTCAGTACTTGAAGGTACACAGCTGAATGGCTGATGGTCATCTCCCCGGCTTGCCGGGGTAGTTCCAGCGGCGCCGGTCTTCGGTCTTCGGTCTCCGGTCCAAAAAGGCTTCGGTTTTTGAATGAATCTGTGTACCTTTTCTGATTAAATCATAAACGCAATTTTTCCCTACAGATGAGCTTCCTCAGAACCCTCTTTTTAAGTCTGTTTTTATTTATTGTTGCCCTGCCCCTCTCGGCCCAGAATCTGGGAATCGATTTTGAGAATCTACGTGCTGATCAGCTCAGCGATGAGCAGATACAAACGATCTATCAGCGCATACAGAGTGAAGGGCTGACCGTAGATCAGGTGGAGGCCCTGGCGATCGCCCGCGGCATGAACCCACTGGAAGTGGCAAAATTGCGCAGAAGGCTGAACAGTATTCAGCTTTCGGGAAATGCCAATGGTACCGGTGCGCAGGGAAACCGGATGCGAACCGATTCTCAGGATACCCTGGATACTCCCCGTTATGAGATCATATCTACCAAACCGGATTCAACTTCCAGGATCTTTGGTGCTGACCTGTTCAACAACACACGCCTTACGTTTGAACCTTCTCTGAATATCCCCACTCCGCCAAATTATGTACTGGGTCCGGGAGATGAGCTGATCATTGATATTTACGGAGCGGCCGAGGATAATTTCCAGCTGATGGTAAGTCCCGAAGGAGCGGTGCAGATCTCCGGTGTGGGACCGGTATATGTAACCGGTCTGACCATGGATCAGGCCAGAGAACGAATTACTTCTAAATTGTCTGAGATCTATTCCGGACTCCGGGGTGATGACAAGAATACCTTCGCACAGATCGCCCTGGGACAGATCCGCTCCATCAAGGTAAACCTGGTAGGCGAGGTTAAGGTCCCCGGCACCTATACCGTTTCTTCCCTTTCCACCGTATTCAATGCCTTGTATGCGGCGGGGGGACCTTCCAAAGAAGGAACCTTCCGGGCCATCAAAGTGATCCGCGGAGACGAAACGGCAGCCACGGTAGATCTGTATGATTTCCTGGTCTACGGAGATCAGTCTACCAATATTCAGCTGCAGGACCAGGATATTATCCAGGTTGGCCCCTATGAGAACCGCATTACCGTAAGAGGAGAAACGAAAAGGATCGGGTTATTTGAGACCACCGAAGGTGAGACCTTTGCGGACCTGCTGGAATATGCCGGCGGATTCGACCAGGGTGCTTATACCAGAAGAGTCAAGATCGAGCGCTACACGGACACCGAAAAAGCCGTTATAGAAGTAAGTTATCCCGATGATGCCGGGACTATGATGAAAAGCGGTGACAAAGTCACCGTGGGCGAAGTTCTGGACCGGTATGAGAACCGGGTACAGATCGAAGGAGCCGTTTTCCGGGAAGGAGATTATGAACTGGAGAAGAATCCTACGCTGATGACCCTGATCACCAATGCAGACGGACTCATGGGAGATGCTTTCATGGATCGTGCGGTGATCTACCGAACCCTTCCCAATTACCGGGTGGAAGCCATTGCGGTTAATCTGAACCGTCTGATGGAAGATCCAGCCACTTATGATGTAACGTTAATGAAAGATGATGTGATCCGCGTTGCCTCTATTTTTGATATCGAAGAGACCCGAACGGTGAATATTCGGGGATCCGTACTCAACCCGGGTTCTTTCCCCTATTTTGTAGGAAATACTCTGAAAGACGTGATCCTGCAGGCCAACGGATTCAGTGATGATGCTGCTCCCTATAATATTGAGGTAGCCCGCAGGATCCCGGACGACGGTTCCGGGGAGATCCGTGATCAGATCGCGGAAGTATTCAATATGTCCGTAGAGAACGGTATGGAAATGAGTGCCGAAGTAGAAGAGTTTGAGATCATGCCTTATGACCAGATCTTTATCCGTCAGTCGCCCACGTATGCCAAACAGCAGGTAGTGACCATCACAGGAGAAGTCAAATATCCCGGACAGTATGTGATCGACTCCCGTGACTACCGTATTGACGACCTGATCGAGAAAAGCGGCGGGTTGACCGGCTATGCCTATCCCGAAGGCGCCTCTCTGAAAAGAGAAGGACTGCGTACAAACATCGACCTGAATGTGGAAGAAGCCGACACCCTGGAACTGGCAGCCTCTCTGAACCGGGTGGGTATCAAACTGGAAGATGCGATCAATAATCCACGTTCCCGTTCTAATCTGTTGTTACAGCAGGGAGATGTGATCAACATCCCTAAGCGACTGGAAACCGTACAGATCCGCGGACAGGTGCTTTACCCGGTCAATACCCGCTTTGAGCAAAATAAGTCTTTCCGGAGCTATATCGGTTCTGCCGGCGGATTCACCGAACAGGCCAACACCAAGCGGGCCTATATTGTCCATGCCAATGGTGAAGTGGACCGCACCAAGCGATTCCTCTTTTTCAAGAACTACCCGGATGTACGCCCCGGCTCCATCCTGATCGTACCGGAAAAACGGGAAGTGCAGCGATTATCTACTGCGGAAAGGATCACCGTGATGTCGACTATTGTATCCCTTGCAGCGATCGTGACTAATACGATTTTTCAGATCCGGCGATGATCTGGCTTTCAAAGGGATGCGGGCGGATCTGAAGGACGGGGGACCGGTGACCGGAGACCGGAGCCGCTTCGGTCTTTTGCGCTTTGCGCAAAATACGACCTTCAGTTGATTGGCTGATCATGCTCGTCTGGTACTTCCTGCCCTGCACTTATTCCCTTGCTATGCCTTCGTTCCACCCCTCGAATGAAATCCTGACTAAAGATATGCTAATGTTCCAACCGAGATCTAATCCATACCATCCATCCAAGCAATCCGCGTTCTATTCTCTCCCAAAAATATACCTAGGCACAGGCTTGACCCTTCAGGCTTCAGACTTCAGACCTCCTTTTCCCAAAGGGATGCGGGCGGATCTGAAGGACGGGGGACCGTGGACCGGAGCCGCTTCGGTCTTTTGCGCTTTGCACAAAATACGACCTTCAGTTGATTAGCTGATCATGCTCGTCTGGTACTTCCTGCCCTGCACTTATTCCCTAGCTATGCCTTCGTTCCACCCCTCGAATGAAATCCTGGCTAAAGATATGCTAATGTTCCAAACGAGATCTTATCCAAACCAACCATCCGCGACTTCCGCGTTCTATTTTCTACCTTAAAGTTGCCTTAGACTCAAGCTTGCCCCTTCAGGCTTCAGACCTCCTTTTCCCAAAGGGATGCCTTCGGCAGAGCTTTCCGCTTCGAACTTTCAGCTTTTATATCTAATCGCTTTCCGCTTTTGGCAATCCCGAGTAGCTGGGGACGATCCGGTGGATCATCTCCCGGATGGAATAAGAGTCGCCGGATTCCGCAATCGTGAACAGGTCATTCAGTTTCTGACCGAAGTGTTCCGGCAGTCCCTTTCGGTTGGCCATCATGATCTTTTCGTAGCGAGACATGGTGGTCCCCTCTTCGTCGGTAAGCAGTTCCTCATAGAGTTTTTCACCCGGCCGTTTACCGGTGATCTCGATCCGGATGTCCTTGTCCGGTTCCAGTCCCGAGAGACGGATCAGGTCACGGGCCATATCCAGGATCCTGACAGGTTCACCCATGTCGAGTACAAAGACTGCTCCGTTCTCTCTCAGTGCGCCGGCCATAAGGACCAGCTGCGAGGCTTCCGGTATGGTCATGAAATAACGCACCATATCGGGATCGGTGACTGTCACGGGACCGCCTTTACGGATCTGCTCCCGGAAGATCGGGATCACGGATCCCCGGCTGCCCAGTACGTTACCAAACCGAACCGATACAAAGGTCTGGTCCGGGTCTGCCTGCAGAGAGCCTCTTTCCACTACGTACTCAGCGATACGCTTGGAAGCTCCCATCACAGAGGTAGGATTGATGGCTTTATCCGTGGAGATATTCACAAAATGTTTAACGCCGTAATCCAGGGAGAGATTGACCAGGTTGCGGGTCCCGCCCACATTATTGAAAATAGCCTGGTCGGGATTCTTCTCCATCAAAGGCACATGCTTATGGGCGGCTGCATGGAAGACCACCTCGGGTCGGGCCTCTTCAAAGATCCGCTCCATGGTGTGCACATCCCGTACATCTGCGATCTTGATATGCAGTTTGATCTCCGGATGATTCTGCATCATCTCACGGGTGATCCGGTGGATGCTGTTCTCCCCACGGCCCAGCAGTACAATGCTTTCCGGCTCAAATTTAGCGATCTGCCGTACGATCTCGGAACCGATGGATCCGCCGGCACCGGTAACCATCACCCTGCGATGATTTACATATTCTTCGATCCGTACCTGGTCCAGCTGTACCGGTTTACGGCGAAGCAGGTCCTCCAGGTCCACATTCCGCAGGGTCTTGATATCCACCTTACCGGAGATAAGCTCATGCAGTCCTGGTATGATCTTATGCGACAATTTACACTTCCGGGCATTCTCCACGACTCTGCGGATCACATCACCGGACTCCGCCGGCATAGCAATGATCAGTTCATCGCATTTATATTCTTTGGCAATGTTGCACAGTTCGGAGGTACGTCCGGCAATAGGGATCCCGGAGATCTTCTGATCCCATTTAACCGGGTTATCATCAATAAATACTACAGGTTTATAGCCTGATTCCGGGTGACGCATCATTTCCCGTGCCATCATGGAACCGGCATCTCCCGCCCCGGCGATCATCACCCGTTTGATCTCGCCGTTCACCTTTTTAGGCTTGATGTATTCGATAAAATAGAGACGCGCCATAAAACGCATTCCGCCCAGTACGATCAGTGCCATCATGCCTTCGATCACCGGAACAGATAAAGGAACGACGAAAGCAGGCCGGATCGCCAGGGAGGTCATGAAATAGATCAGGGTAAACCCGCCCAGCCATTTAAAGAGATTCAGCAGGTCGGTTACACTGGAATACTGCCAGGAACGGGACCGCCATCCGAAGCGGATGATCACAAACAGTTTGAAAGGCATCAGCACGGCTGCAGTGATCAGCATAGTATCCAGCCAGGTACCTACATTAAATTCGAAGCGAAGTATAAATGCAGGGATGGTAAGCAGCGACCAAATGGCTGCATCCGCAACTACTTTGATCCAGTTACGATGTTCAAGTAAGATCTTATCCATTACCCATTAAGTACCCATTTGGGTACCCCTGTTAATTAAAATTCCCTTGCTTACAGCTTTAAAAACTAAATCATTAAAGTCATAGTTCAAAGCAATTTAGCTATTTCTAATAAGTGTGAGTGAGTACCCTTTTTGGTTATTGGGTTATTGAACAGGAAATATTAAATAATACTTTGGGCTTTCAGCTCCACGCAAATATCATCCGAGTCATCCTTGAACTGTACCTGATGATTTAACCTTCAGGTTTATATACCCTATTCAAGATCCACCTCTTCAGGAAGACGTAGATCAGGGACAAGAATACCAGCCAGAAAATAGCCAGGTTGCTCCAACAGCTGACATCTAACTGATACAATGATATGATAACGATCAGCTGAGTAAGTGCATATAGGACCGATACCAAAACATGCGGGATACGCATTTCATTGGCCAGATACTGATAGAGATGTGAGCGATGGGCATCAAAGATATTCTCTTTACGGATCAGACGGTGCAGGATGGTCAGCACGGAATCCACTCCGTATACCCCGACCAACAGGATAAACTCCCATCGCCCGGTGCTTGTGACCAGACCGGAGACCAGGTAGGCCAGAATGATGCCCAGGCTGTAACTCCCTACATCCCCGGCAAAGGCCAGCGCCTTTGGCCGGACGTTATAAAAGCTGAAAATCAGTATCGCGATCCCGGTCACATACACCAGCGGGACGAGGGCACCGGACCCATCCGGCAGAAACAACCAAACCCCGCATAGCACCGAGAGCGCATACAGGGCGGTGATCCCGTTGATCCCGTCCATAAAGTTAAACGTGTTGACCCAGCCGGTGATCAGGATAAAGTACAGGATCACGGCAAAAACCGGCAACCCAAAGACTCCTGATTCCGCTAATACCAAAGCTACGGCCGCAAACTGTATCATCAGCCGGATCAGCGGACTGAGGGGCTTCCGGTCGTCTATGAATCCGGTGATACCGGACATAAGTACGGATGCCAGCAGGTATACCTCTGAAGCATCGAACAAAACGTACCATAGCAAAGTCGCCAAGGGAAAGAGTATCCCGGCTCCCAGCACCGTAGGCCGGTCATGTGAGCTACGGGCGTTCGGCTTATCAGTAAAACCTACCGAACGTGCCCACCGGTAATAAAGCACCAATGCCACTGCCAGTATTGCTATAACAAGAGCATAGTTCATCATGAGCCGAAACTCCTGAGGGTTTTAATCAGTCCTTCCCCTGCAGTGACCGGCATCCGGTCGATCCCAACTGCTTCCTTAAGTTTTTGATTGCTGACCACATAGTTTTCCGTAAGCTTCTGTAGCCTCCCCTCATCCAAAGGCAGGGGTAAGATATTTCCGGCTTTTGCTCCCAGTCGTATCAGGGCTTCCGGAATATTCCAGATCCGGCTGCGGGACCCGGTCACTTCGGCAATAAGTCCAACCAGTTCATTGGTGGATAAAGCCTCATCATCCGCTATGTTATAGATCCCGGAACTGAGTTTACCATTCAGGATCTCCCCGATCACGTAGTTAAGGTTATCTATAGACAGAAAAGAACGCCGGTTATCAAAAGCCCCCAGTGGCCATGGTATCCCTTTACTGACTACAGAGTACAGGAGGTTAAGATTCCCCTTATTTCCCGGACCGTGGATCATGCAGGGCCGGATGATGATCACTCTCTTGTCCTCCGGAAGATTTTCCATGATGTAATCTTCGGCCATCAGCTTGGAGCGCCCATACGGAGTCTCAGGCTGCGGACGAACCTCTTCGGTCAGCCGGCCCTCCACTGAGTCAGCCGCTGCCTTTACGGAACTCATGAGCACAAAGAGCTCCGCTGAGGGGTCTTCCAGAAAACGTTCGTAGAGCTTTTTAGTCAGCTCATAATTGACCTCAATATACTCTTTATCAGCGGATACTTGTTTCGTGTCATGCGCCTTTCCGGCCAGGTGGATGTAGTGCCGGTATGAACTCTCTCCTTCCCAGAACTCACCCCAGCTTATAAGCTGATCCTGTGATGACAGTTCATACGGAAAAGAATGAGAATTGCGGTACAGACAGCTTATTTCAGCTTTAATGTAGGTCTTCAAATAGGGATAGAGGTTTTTCCCCACAAATCCACTGGCACCGGTCAGCAGCACACTCATCGGTTCAGGAACTCCTTCATTTTGAGTCCCTTATAGAACAAATACTTTGGGATATTCAGCTTCAGACCATTCTCTTTAAAAGCCCGGGACATTTCTTTTGTAATGGTGATCGTGCTTTGTAGTCCCTGGTTGCTCACCCCTCCTTCCAGCATATTGACCAGTCTGCGATCTATGAAATGCGACCGTATCCCGTGCACATTCAGATAGCGGAACATGAGCTCCACATCCGCAGCGATCTCATAGTCTGTTTTATAGAGATCATATTGTTCGTAGACCGACTGCTTGCAGTAAAAAGTAGGATGTGCCGGGGTCCAGCTTTTACGGAATAAGCCCGGTTCATATGACCTGGAGTCCCACACCCGGGTTATTTTACCCTGATCATTGGAGTAGACCAGATTCCCGTAGGTACAGTCACAATCATATTTAATGAAAGCATCAGCAATATTTTGAACGACATACTCATCATAATAGCGGTCGTCGGAGTTCAGGAAGCCGATCACATCACCCGTTGCCAACCTGATACCCTTATTCATGGCATCATAGATCCCGTCATCTGGTTCTGAGATCCATTTACTGGTTATATTCTCATTGTCCTGTATAATATCCAGGGTCCGGTCTGAGGATCCGCCGTCGACCACAATATGTTCGATATCAGAATAATTTTGCCCCCGGATGCTTTCAATGGTTTTGCCCATGGTCGCTTCGGAATTAAAGGAGATGGTGATCACCGATATTTTCATTCTGATATCATCCTTTTTCTGACCGGTTGGGCCGGATTTCCCCGGTAGACCTGGTACTCCTCCAGGTCTCTTGTAGCCACAGACTGTACGGAAAGAACACTGTGAGAATGGCACCGGACCCCCGGGCAGACCACTGCCTTTGCCCCGATCCATACTCCGTTTTCTATGACGATGGGCTTCGTGATCAGGTCAAAAGAAGTCTTTTTATAGTCATGATTTCCACTTAGCAGCAGCGCCCCCTGGGAGATACATACGTTACTGCCTATACTCACTTCAGCCAGGTTATCGATCCAGACATTCTCTCCTACCCAGCTGTGGTCTCCTATCTTCAGCATCCAGGGATATTTGATATTCACCCCCGGCTTGATCATTACTCCCCTCCCCACTTTAGCTCCGAATAGTTTTAGAAGCAGGACCTTCAGTGAGGATGAGGGATTCAGCGTGTTCTTAAAAAAAAACACGTTGACAAAGTACCAGCATAGCCGTTTTACCGGGCTTCCCGGGTTGTACCAGTCATTATTATATGAGGAAAGATCGGTTGTCATTCGTGCGTAAAGGTACTATAAATCATTAATTTATAACAGGCTCTTTAACCCGTTCATAATTTTTTATCGACCATGAACATCTTCCGGTAGATATTCAGTACTTCCTCATCATAGGTGATCGACCTGCCATATTCAAAAGCTGCATTTGACCAGCGCTCAAATTCCTTTTGATCCATACCGGCCATTTTTTCGATACCCTTAACAAATCTCTCCGGTTGATCAAGGCTGATATCAAAACCGACACTTTTTTCTTCCAGGTTCTTCCACGGCGTGTTATCGGAAATAATAACCGGACAAGCATTCTGCCAGGCTTCAACAATCACATGGCCGTAATTCTCATTAAGAGTGGGGAGTATCATTAGATGCTGGTCATTTATCTGTTCTTCTATCTCAGGATGGGGAAGTGTACCCCTGTATTCCACGTGTATATGATCCGGCAGCTTTTCAATCAATCTACAGCACTCTTGCCAATATGATGGCTCCTCCAGCGGACCAAATATCGTAAACCGGATTGTACAGATACTATCCATCATTGCTAAATATTCAAGTGCTGCACTGAGGTTTTTTATACTGCTGATCCTGGACAAAAAAAAGAGCTTTAGGTCACCCGGTTCCTTATTCTTTTCCGGGCACTGTTCCGGCATCACGGAAGGGAGATTCCTTACCGTATGAAACTTGATAGTTTCACCAAACTGTTCCTGAATCTCTGCAACCTCGTCCGGAGAGGTGGCATGCCATGTGATCTTTTTGCCCACACCCAACATCCTGAAAAGCCACAGAAAAAGCTTCTTTTTAACAGGCTTCAGGCTCAGCGCTCCCTTCCCAAGCATCCCGCGGGGAGCCAGGATCACATCTTGCAGTCTGTTCCTTAATGCCATCAGGGGTTTAAGCGCAAAATTCAGAGAAAGCATGGAATTAATATAGATCCTGTCATAATCCCCCTGCTCAATGATCTCCCGGCAATGTCGGATGGTCTGTTGGTCCGGAGACAGGTACCAAACCCGGCAGTGGTCAAATTGTATCCATTCATTTATCTCTATGCTCTCATAAGGCCCGGAGTCACCCTGGTCCCGGTCGGAGGTAACCACATCAAATTCAAACTCATCATGTAAGTGGTCGATAAGATTAGCCACGGATCGTATCGGACCCCCGGCTTTATAACCGGGTTTGAACCAGTCCACAAAGATCAGGATCTTTCTCACTGTTGTATTTTCATGATTTAGCATATTTGTTAAAAAAATGAATCCAGTGTGTGGCTACCAACATACTTAAACCCGGATAGGATTATTACAATGACTTGCTGTGCAGGTAAAGTGGGTAAATGATGTTTCCTGAAATTATTGAACTCAGCGTCTACCATTTAGATTAAATTTAAATCTTTGGCTTTAACAACCAATGGTAAACACTAATATACCTTTGAATACAAATATCTGAATTAAAATCAGTTTTGATCTTTTTAATAGCTTTTTCTGAAAATTCATTATTCAAAGGTGGATCTAATAGAGCCTTTATTTTATTTGCCATTCCATCACTATCACCAACTTTAATCAGAAACCCATCAGTCGAATCATCTATTAGGGTATTCGGCCCTCCACAGTCTGTTGCCACTACTGGGATTCCACATGCCATAGATTCCATGATTACCATACCGAGTCCTTCTTCTCTTGATGAAAGCACAAAGATAGATGCATGTTGATACAAACTTATCAAATCACGAAAACTGACCTCCTGAAACATGTAAAGATCTTGCGTTATCCCTAATTCTTCTGCGAACTTCATTAATCCCTCTCCAGGCAGAGTTTTACCCGCAAGCACTAATTTAGGTGTATCGGATGTAATTTTCTTCAGCTTCGCATATGCTTCAAATAAAGTTCGCACGTCTTTTCTGGGATCAGCCAGCCTACCGACACTCAAGATATAATCCGAATCAATTAAATTTTCAGACCCAGGATCTGATTTCTTTGATTTAAAAATAGAAATATCTATTCCAGGAGGAGCTAAATGTGTCTTACTTTCATAACCTAATGATAAAAGCTTTTTTTGCATCCAGTTGTTTTCCACCATAATGGCATCAGCCGTTTCCATACCTATCTTATCCAAACCAGTAACAATTTTTGTCATCCATTTATACCACAGACCTTTTAACCCACCTGTAGTTTTCAAAAGCGCTTCTCTTTCAATATTTGTAAGAGTTGCTACCTGTAGAATAATTGGGGGATTTGAATCCCTACATAAATTAGCCCAAGCAGGTGTACCAGCCACTACCTGAACAATATCATATTCATTTAGTTTTTTGGTTAACTCCTTAGTAGGTTTATAACGCTGAAACTCAAATTCACTCCAGTTTGTACCATATTCATACACTCTGGTGTCACCGTCCATAACCAAATTAGTTTGCACGCCTTTGAACCAGCTTGACGGTCTTGTTATACTTCTACTTAATGATTCACGAACTCCGTTTTTAAGGGATATCACATCAACCTTTATTCCCCTCTTTATCAAATTATCCTTGATAAAATTTGCTACGGTTTTTACGCCTCCCGATAAAAAATAATTTGGAACTAATATCGCACAATTCAATATTTTGCCTATGTTTTAATGAATACTTTTTTTTGGATTACTAGCTAACGTTCATGTTTGTTTTATTTAATATCTTAAAAAGCTATTCTAGTTTCCTTCTTATAGACCGATATAAATATTTTGTAAATAATCAATAATACTAAAACGACAACCCCTGTTTTTACTAGATGATTTAGTACAACTGCTAACTCTGTTTCTGCCTTGATTACCTGTAAAAAAACCAGCGGAAGAAATGCATAAATCAGTATTTGGTTTGTTGATTTTTTTATCAAAAGCCGCCAGACAAATAGAATTAACCAGGCCCAAATACCCATAAATAAGATCCCCCCATATACCCCGAAATTACCATATGCTTCACCAATTATACTAATACCCATAGAAGTACTTTCGCCTATTTCCAATCCCGTAAATCGCTTGAAATTCTTTCGTCCTCCAGCCTTAACTTTATCAGGGGCTAAAACTCGTGGAAGTAAAGCAGATTCAAACGCAGTAATAACTGTACTACCACCTAAATAATTAACATTAGAAGGAATATGAGTCATAATTGCACTGATAATCCAACCTTGGTTTAACCGTACATTATTGTTTTCAGATCCATATTCACCATTTACCAAATCTTCTTGCCCCACAATGTTATTGTACATCAGACTAGTAAATAATTCTATGTTATTACTTGAATTACCCCTCCAAACTTCTGCACGGTAAGCTGCCTTTATAGATTGCAAAGAGATTAGTAACAACAATGCAATTGAATACGAAACTAATTTGGTTTTTATGCTAGGTTTATATCTATACGCCCAAAACATATAATAGAGAACCGACCATAATATAAGGTCATGAAACATTCCTGAATATATTGAACGATATAACAGTAATATAATTACCAGGTAAAAAAGCACTCTTAGCTTCTTATTCTGAGAAAAGAATAAAATTATAGCCCCAACGTATTTAAAATTGGCGATTATGTAACCAAAAAACCCTAAAAAACCTAAAGCTATATCAGATACAAATCCTATTATGACAAGAAAAAGACCAATCTTAGAATAATATTGTAAATCATCTAAGTTCCTATAGTATTTCTTGCTTTTTTTGATACGTAGCAAAATTGTAAATGCAAACAACATGTATCCCGGTACAACAAAGCTCATATACGTAGTTTTATCTACGTACATAAAATACCTTAAATTCATTGATGGATTAGCATACTCAATTATAGGACCAATAATCCATTGCAGACCAGCTACTAATAACATTAGTTCTAGAATAGGTAAACTTTTACCTAGTTCATCTGTAAATCGGAAGATCACAATCCCTACAGTTAGTAGGCCTACAACAGTCCAAAACTCCATATTAAATACTTGAATACTTATTGTGAGTGACTAAAATTATGATATTTGCCAAAAAAATCTCCGGCGATGATTCCGCTTCGAAGAAAAGAATAATTGCTCCGATAAACTCAAAATTTGATAAAACAACAAAAAGAAAGTTGACTGCCTGGCAGTGAATCACCTACAATTTGGACTGCCTGACCGCTTCTGATAAAATCAAACCATATTTGTCAAATTTGGATATGATTTAACTGCTCAAAACATATATTCGGCTTGGCTGCAAACAGAAGAATCAAAGCAAATACTACAAAAGCAGGTGCTAAAACTTCCATTTTTTTTTTGAGCCTCTGGAACATTCATTTAAGACTTGAACTGATAAACAAAGTGTTCTATTCGATTAATGGACCTAAGATCCATTGCAGGACTGAGAACCATAAAAGTAATTCTAGAATCGGGATTGTTTACCTCATCTTATTAACAAATAGTAAGTATAAACATTATAAGAGATTGATTCCTAAAGTACTCCACAAAGTAAGATCATTTAAAGAATAAACTCACAATATTTTGTTTAGAAAAGTTTTTAATTGGTTTGGATAATCTCGTTGATCCTTGATTACACGATTGAAGCCTTTTTCAGTTATCTCTTGAACTTGATCATTGTTACTTAAATAGTAAATGACTTTATCTAACATTTCCTGTGGTGAATTAAACTTGATACATTCATCGTCTTCAAAATAATTGTTTATCTCCTTGTTTTCTTCTGTCAATAAACAAGTTCCGCAGGCTGGAATTTCGAAAGTACGAGTTGTATGTAACTCTGGAAATCTTTTTGATAGCAAGCCAAGCCCAATAACTGATTTTGAAATGGCGTAGGCATATTCATCACCAAAAAGCTTATCACCGAGGAAGTTCAAATTTGGCGTGTCATTATTGTGTACAAACTTGTTCCAACCTTTACCAGCTAAATTAACTTTTACATTTGAATTTAATAGTTGACTAATCACAAATTCTCGTGAAGGCTCATTTAAACCAATAAAGATTACAGAATTCTCTTTTTCTTTAGGCTTATGTCGTGGATAATGAATTTTTGGATTAAAGCCCTGAGTTAGAAAATAGATTTTAGGTTGACTAACTAATTTCTTATACATGCTCAATTCAAAAGACTTAGTCATTATCAAAAAGTCATAATGGTTTATCCCCTTCTCAAATAATTTTGACCTATTTCCCAAAAAAGCTGTGTCTGGAGTATAGTGTACTAGGCGTTGTGTTTTGGTTTTCAAAACCTTGGTTGTTGCTGGATGTATAAAAACTCCTTTATCTACCCATATAAGATCATAAGTTTTTCCCAGATGCTCTCTGACGTATTGATTTATTTTGGTAATGAGTGGCCCTTTTTTATATCGAAATCCAAGTGATCTAAAAATTCTGTTTACTTGAAAAAAAGGTACGTTCGTGTCTATAACTTGAAATTGTTTTGGACTTATTAGATCCTTCAGTGTTGATCCTCTAAACCTACTTGTAGTTCCTTCTGTATACTGACCGATGTAAAGTACTTTATTCAATTTAGTATTTGTTTCAGGAATTTTTTATACACCGGCTCACAAACATACGGTGACTGAACATAATCTAATTCTTCTTTATTTATCGCTTTATCAACATCAAATTCTTCCAGCTTTTCATAATCTACCATTATCATCTTGGGGTAACAATCCAACCGTTCATAGTCTCTGGCAGTAATTAATTTATCTGAACACCATACATCCAAATCTAAGGCCAGATATTCAAAAATTTTATTTGGGGCGTTATATTGAAAGTTTTTAGTTATCGCCTTGTAAAGTACTAAACCAACATGGTAACCTTCCAATTGAACTGGAATCTTACGGTATTCTATACCCTTATCAAAAATTCTAATGTAAGGACTATTTAGCCCTTTGACGTAAGATTTTGTCTTGTCATCAAGGTTATAAGAATAAATGTCAAAAAGAACTTTTCCTTTTTTGTTTATTACCCAGTTACAATACTCTCTTACATAGGAGTAATCTAGAGATAGAGTACCTACATAAACCGTTTTTAAAATATCGACGGAATTAAGCTCAATCTGTTTACCTCTCCAATTTTTTGATGGATAGTTTGGTAATAGAATCATTTTATTTCCGTCGAGCCCCACATTATCCTCCAGAAATAATTTACGACGATCAGCATTTGTCTGTGAGATCTTATTGGCTTTCTTAAATAAATAATTTTGTTCTATTTTATGATAGAACCTGATGGACTTTGAGGCAGTAGTTTGGTACCATTCATTTGAAAAATATTCATGATTTATAACTATAAGCTTCTTTTTCCTAAAAAAAATGCATGGCAATATTACTCTTCCTGCACTAAAAGTTTCATAGTAAATAAGTATATTAGGTTTTTTACGTAGTAGGATAAAGAGTATTTTAAAGCTATTCAGCACAGAACTAATTCCCTTACTTAATATAGACTTACCTAAATTATTGAACCTATAAATTTTGATACTATCATTTTTATAGATTTGCCTATTCTTATCATTTCCAGTAGAGAAAACAGAAAGTTCAATATCGTCTTGTTTTGATAGAAAGTCGATAAAATTTGTGACAGGTGGGTAAAACTCCAATGGTAATGTATGAATTATAGCAATGTTAGTCATTAGAACGAATAGCTTTCTGATCAATCAATACTCTCTCTAATTTTTTAGTATATGATTTCGGTGAATATTGCTTTAACATATTTTTATATGCCTCCTCATATTTTTCAATGTCAATTGATTTGATTTGGGTAAGCATTTCTTGTTCCCAGCCTTTTTCTTTTCTAATAAAATTGTCAAGCTTTAGATTTTCTGCAATTTCTCCAATACCTCCTCCTTTAAATCCTAAAAAAGGGACTTTATTATTTAGTGCTTCGAAGAAAATAACTCCTAATGGTTCCTGTTCATTGAAATGAACAATGATATCTGACTTTTCAAACATGATCTTCTTATCATTTACAAAACCATGAAACTTTAATTCAACAACTTTTATTTCTTTACGAAGTTGCATTAACATTTTAACGGTATCGTCACTTTGATCCACATCGCCAAAAAAATGGAGCACGAAAGATTGATTGTTCTCTTCCAGATACTTTATGAATGAGATACAGTGCTGTATTCCCTTGGAGGTTGTTACTCTCCCAATTATTCCAATATTTAGTTTTTCTTTACTTTTCAGATTATTCTGCCAATTGGCTCTTTTATTTTCGGCTCTGAAAGGTGAGCTTAGTATTTCAGTATTTTTGGATATTGAAGCTTTAACTAATTGCTGAATAAAACTCGAAACACAGATCAGCTTCACATTCGAGCTAATTCCCTGGATTCTATCTCGTACTGTATCTTCCGTTAACCTAACATGAACTATAAAGTTTTTCTTTCTGAAAATACGGGCGATTAATTTAATGTATCTAATGTGAGCAGCTTCGTTAATATAAACGCTGTCATATTTAAAAGTTAATTTATAGATCAACTTTAGGTACAACAGAAATGGATTGGAATAACCATATATATTGTGCTTCGATTTTCCAATCAGCCTGGATAAAAAACCATTCGGTTCTTTTTTAATGTATACATCGAATTTATATGAAGTCTTTTTAAGAAACTCATTTAACGTTTGCTCGCTTCCATAAAACTTACCACTTGGGCTAATAATGGCTACTTTAGTCATGGGGCTGAGTGCTTTTTATTTTTTTGGCCGGGATACCACCATAAATGGAAAAGGGTTCCACATCTTTCGTCACAACGGCTCCAGAACCAATAATGGCGCGTTCTCCTATATTAACACCAGGCATTATTGTCACGCTAGCACCTATCCAGGAATTATCACCAATTTTTACAGAAGCTAGATTCAATCCTCCCTTCCAGGCTGGTAGATCGTGATTAGAATAATCGTGATTATGCGTGAAGATTGTAACATTATGGCCAAGAGCGACGTCATTTCCGATCTCAATGTCATCACACACGTCTAACGTGCAATAGTCACTTATGCTCACTCCAGATCCGATAGTTAATTTGCCCTCACAGTTTTTTTCACGGGCAAAGATCATACAATTGGGGGAAATAGAAACATTATTTCCAAAGCTCCATTCTCCGTGGTCAATCCGGAGCATGAGGTTTTTTCCAAACCCACACCGTTCACCAGTAACAAGTTTTCCCTTAGTTCTTACCAGGAACGTGCTTTTTTTTTCTAAAACATTTTCATTACCTAAAACTATTGATCCCTCACAATTCAAGAATACTCGTTCGTGAATGACTGAGTTATCACCAATTTTAATTTTTCCGTTGCCTCTAATATTTAAAGGTAACCTGAGATTAACCTTGTTGCCTATATCAATGGTTAGTAATTTGAATAAATTTGTTAGTCCTTTTCCAAAAAAACGTATTAGTGATTTTATGAAGTAGATGGATATTTTAATTATGTTCATTCTGGTGACTTACTATTAATCTAGATCTTCAGTTTTAAAATATGTTTTCTCATTATAAATCTCATCATAGGTTGCAAAACACGCATCTTTAAACGATAATAAAGTTTGTCTGGCTCTATTTTAATCCAATGGGTAAACCCGTGGAAGAAGTAAATGTGAGCATTTTTATCAAAACTAAACTCTTCCTTTTTTTTTAGAGTCTTTTTTCAGAAAAGAAATAATAATCTCGCGGTAGCCCTGCCATTTTTTGAAATCGAGACTGATATTGTTCTATGTTGCTGGGCGGTGGATTTATATGTTGATAATCAAAATGTGAAGCATTTTTTTGATAATATTTAAATACGGCACTATTAACACCACTGCCTCCTCCACTCGATTTGTTTTTAGGGATATTTGATATGTAATTTATTCTCATTGACGTAATAAAATCTTTACATTTTCTAAGTATGTCGATCCCAAAGAAAACTCAATTCTTTGAATCATCACTTCTAAATCCTCTTTTTTGCTTTTTAAATCTTTAATTATTTTAGCATGTTTTTTATTTTTGTACTGGTATATAAAGTCAGGACCTGCATCTTTTAAGTACTTGATTGGACTGCTTACGATTGGCAAGCCAGTTGCTAAATATTCAAGAATTTTATGCGAATTTTCTAAATGGTAGTTTTTACCATCCGATTTATAGCATAACCATAACATATCCATTTGAAAAATTTGACTGGCATATTCTTCTGTACTGAGCTGACCATGAAGGGTCACATTATCGATCTTTTTTAGTTGGTTAATAAATTTCTTTGCTTCTTCTTCGTTACTCACAATGTTACCAAAGAAATGAAAATGAAAGTCGGGTAGTGCGTTAATTGTTTTCAAAACAGCTACTCTATCAAGAAATGGAATGGAGAGATTTCCAGCATATCCAATACTGTGGCTTACAATCTCTTTCGGTTCATCGTCTTTCTTTAACTCTGCTAATTTAACTTTTGCTTTTTCTGCAAATACAGCCGATAAACCATGATTGATCCAGGTAATCGGAATATTGGATTGTTCAAATTTTTCTTGAATTTTAGAAGAAACTGTAAAAATCTTGTCGGCATAACGTGTTTCAACGGGTAGATCTAAATAATCATCTACGGGAAAATAGATAGACTTTGCATTTTGAAATTTATCTAACCGGTCTATTGCTTTATGACAACCAAAATCGATTATTAATTTTATTTCTTTATCGAAGTTTATCTTTAATAATTGATTGAGTACGATTCTATTTATTTTGCGATAAAATTTATTAAACTTGAAACGGAACCAATCCGGAAAAGGTAATATCATTTGAGCAACAAAGAGATGGTAGGTGTTTTTATCAATAATTGTTTTAGAAAATGAAAACTTCCCAGCTTTGTTTACTGTAGGTGAAACAAAAATAGTATCGTATTGCTTCGAAAATTCAACAGCATAATGATGCTTTGAAATAAATTGATGACCCCAGTCTTGCGGTGATAAAATCACAACTACTTGACCTTTTTTATAATCTTCCATAATGGTTTCACTACTTTAAATAAGGGATAGTTTTCCCAAATATTTCTTTTATCGTGCTCAAAAGAACTATGCTCTACTCTGGGGGCCTTGAAATAATTCATAAATTCTTCCTCTGAGAATCCCAGCTTTTTGCGCACGAACTCGTAGTCTTCTCTCATGAGATCAGGATCATAAATAGGAAGCTGTAATTGCTCCAATGCGTACTCTTTTGTTAGTTGCCCATCAAAGATGAGTGTGCTCAAATGAGCTTTACGTTTATCTATTCCGAACTTTACTGGCAAAATATATCCTTGGTAAAAACGCGTAAATACAGATTCAAAATGTTTCCCGCCATAATCTTTCCAACCCAGTTTTTCCTGGATTTCACTTTTTGCCTGCTTTTTATTGTACTCCATATAATCAAGGATACGAACTGATCTTAATCCCTTCCTTTTCTTAAAGAGTTCAAATTTAAAAGCTGAATAAGTGGGGAATGTTTTCAATTTTACTTCACCATATTCTTGATGTATGGCTTGAATATTTTTCCCATCCGTTTTCCCCCAGATCCAATGTCTAGGCAAAATTTGTTCGGTGACAACATTGGCGCCGCTTAAAATAAATTCGATGTTATGCTCAATAGCTAATTTATAAAGTGTACATATAATCGCATGGTCTGTTAGCGCTTCTATATCTACGACATTCGCTTTGAAATAGGCTCTTTGTAAATCTCGGAACTCATTCCAGTCAACTACAAGTGTGTAAAGATCAAATCCCGTATTTTTAATAATGTTCTCAATGTTTTTGTTGGCCGTTTCGCTGTTCCAGCCATTATCGAAATGTACAATCAAAGGGCGCAATCCTAATTCTTTCGCTTTTAGCGCAACATATGTCGAATCAACGCCACCACTAACCCCTGTAATACAATCGTATTTTTTGTTTTTTCCTTTTGATTTTATTTGATTAACTAAGTCAACTAATTTTTGTTTGCCTTTTTCACCATTGAAAACATTTTGCTCTTTCGCTTTCTTGAATTCCTTATAGTAATTTGAAACACCCTTCTCATCAAAAGTTATATCAGGATCTGCAATAGTATCCATGACACTGATCGTACATTGCTTATACGGTCGTCCAAAATTCGCTTTTGGATCATTTTTTAGTGCTTCTTCGTTATAGCTTTTCATTTAACTTGTTTAATTCTACAGAATTTGGATAACTAATTAAAACTGCCTGGTGTGGACGCTGAAATACGAACATAGAACCTGCAGCAACGGCACCTGCACCATGTTTAATTGCTTCTTCGAAATCTTCTAAACCGCTTGCACCACCGCAAGCAATTACAGGTACATCTACACTTGAAGAAACAGTTTTGAGTGTTTCTAAGTCATAACCCTTGTAGGTGCCATCTCTATCAATAGCGTTCAGCATAATTTCTCCGGCACCATAATCGGCTGCTTTTTTAGCAAGCTCCAGTGCTGTCCACTTTGTTTTTTTACTTCCATTAAAACCATAAACCTTTGGCTTTCCAAAAAGTGACGTTCTATAGTCGATGGAAGCGACCACGCTTTGGTTACCAAATTGTTTCGCGATGGATTCGATCACTTTGGGTTGCTCTAATAAACTGGTATTAAGCACAATTTTTTCAGCGCCATTGTATAATAGCTTTTGTGCATCTTCCAATGTTTTTACCCCTCCACCATAAGCCAAGGGCATAAAAGATTCTCCGCAAATTTTCTCCACTAATTTAAAATTCGGAGCCTCTTTTTTTGCACTGGCGTCAATATCTAAAATGATGATTTCATCAACTTCCTTTTCATTAAAGATCTTTACTGCGTTTATCGGATCACCCACGTATTTATGCTTTTTGAATTGCACAGATTTCACCAACCCATCATTGCGAATTAATAAAACCGGTATGACACGAATTCTATTGATGTTTATAGTGCAATAAAGTTTTTCATAAGTTGGAGCCCAAATTTATGGCTTTTCTCCGGATGAAATTGACACGCATAGATGTTTTCTTTTTGGTAAGCTGCACAAAAATCGTATCCATAATTTGCAGTTAACCAAACATCCTTTTCGTTTTCCATTTCAAGGTGGTAGGAATGCACAAAGTAGAACCTTGGGTTCTCTGGCACTGCTTGAAAAAGTGGGGTTTCTTTATTCTCAAAAATATCATTCCAGCCCATGTGCGGAATTTTATAGCCGCTGGGCAGCTTCGTCTTGTCAAAAGCTATCGTTTTTCCGTTTACCCAACCCAATCCATTTATGTTTCCCTCTTCACTGAATTCCGTCATCAATTGCGCTCCCAAACAAATTCCTAGGATGGGTATTTTTTCAGTTAACACTCGTTGCTCTAATATCGGAATTAAACCACTTTCATTCAGCTCCTGCATCCCATAATCAAAATGACCCACGCCTGGAAGTATCAACTTCTCGGCCTTTACAATGTCTTCTTTTTTGTCAGTAATAAGCGCATCTCTGGCACCTGCTTTTTTAAGCATATTATTTACTGAGAGGAGATTTCCTGCGCCGTAGTTAATGATAGTTATTTTAGACATTTAAGTGCTTTTATCTGAAACCGGGAAACATAACCAATAGATCTTAGTTATTGTTTTTTTTATGAAATAAAAATTCCTAGTAAAATTAAGCAAGAAAAACTATTACTATTAATCATCGTATCATACAGATGAATTAAAAAGATGCACTAATTTCAAAGCATTGTTTTCAGCGTCATATTTTTCCTTGAACATATTATATGCTTCTTTTCTCATTGATAATTTTTCTTCATTTGACTTGTGAAAGAATTTTGTAATTTCCTTCGCTAAATCTTCTGGCTGTATACTAGGATCTAATAATTTGCCATTATTATTGTTCACAATTTCAGATACTCCACCAACATCTGTTGCCAATACAGGAACACCTGAACTCATAGCTTCCATAATAGAAACGGGGACCCCTTCACTTTCACTAACATTTATAAATAAATCAACCTCATTCTCCTGATAAAATTGGCGTACCTCACTACTTGGCAGCCAACCTGTAATTTTAAACTTTACATTTTCAGAAAAATCTTTTGCAATAGACTCTACCTCAGGTCGGCAAGGGCCTGACCCTATATGTATCCATTCAATTGAAAAAGTTTTGATGTATTGTAAGGCTGATGCAATCAAAGAAACACGTTTAAGGGGTATTATTGATGAACAGGAAAGTATTGTCATATTATAGCTTAGAGAATATTTAGAATGACCGGCATATAAGGTTCCAAGGTATGAAACTTTGATTCTATCGCGTAATGATGGAAACTTTGAAATAAGATATTCTTTTCCGTGATTTGATACTGTCAATATTTTATGCGCGCAATGCAATATTTTATCTTGATAGGGAATATATCTAGTGCTGTATCTTTCATCATATAAATCATAACCATGTAACCTTACGAAGCAATAAACAGATGAATTATTAATCAATGGTATAATTTCAGCAGACTTTCTTCCCCAAAAAAAATAAGCGATTGTGTTACTTGAAGTTCTTAATAATTTTTCTTTAAGAATTTCATTTCTTAGAAGCTCATCAATTAGAAATGAACTACTTACCCATTGTTTAAATTTATCTATTGTAAATATTTTTTTTTTGAAGAATTCTTTAAAAAAATAATATCGCTTTTTTGATTTCAGGATTGACCAAAATTTAAAGAATACCCTGGGGTTCGGAATTTTCTCAAATAACGGCTTATGATATGTTATACCTTTAATAGGGTCAACAGGAATATGGTTGCTATTATAGTGGAACGGGATAACTTCTATATCTTCAAAATGTCTTACTAATATCTTAAGTTCATTGGTTTTCCACTGCTCACCGAGACCATAAGGATAGGATTCAGTAAAGTATAATATTTTCAATTTTAGTTTAATTCTGAGTTCTTGGTTAATATCTAATTATTTCACCGAAAAGTAGAAATAGAAATAACCGTTTCCCGAAGCATTGGGAACTTATTTACAAGGTATCGTTCATAGAAACGGCTTGGCTGAAAAGTTTGAGAATAGAATACTTCTTTACTTAAAAAACCTGAATTGAATAAAACTTTCGATAAAGTATAAGGTGTAAACCAATACCTATGGTCGGTATTTATAAACTCCTGACCTTTTCTAATTAGTTTGATGTTGATTAATTCTAAAGCATTTGGCACTGTTACAATCAGTTCACCTGCTATTTTTGAAAATTTCAAATGTATTTGGGATAAAAATTCTACCGGATTATCAATATGTTCCAGTACTTCTCCAATAATTATTACATCCCACTTTTTATCACTTATCTCTGTAGGGATATTATCCTTTGTGATGTCAAAACAAAAGACATTATCTATGGAAATTTCAGATTTAACATATTCTACTGCATCAGCATCAATATCAATCCCGTAACAGTTTTTCGCTTTTTGAACTAATCTTGTATGCAACCATTGGTTTTTCCCTATTTTTTCTTTGATTAACGGAATATGATCTGTAAAGCCTATATGCAATACATTTTTGTCTTTTGCATATGATTCTAAAAAATCAAGCCTGCTAAAGTTTACGTTATTTTTTCCCGCAACTTTAAATTTACGCCCATTGGAAAATTTATTTCCGTTTAAATATTCAATGTCTTCTTTGCTGAATTTCATTTTATTGCTAGTCTATAATTGTATATGATCATTATCAAATATGTAATACAATAAAAGAGTGTAAAAATTATTAAAACATGCATATAATTATCTAAATAATTAAATCCTAAAGTAAAACACAATAAGGATCCAACTCCAAAAATTACCGAGGCAATCATATCAATGTGCAACTTGTTATGAATAAAAATTCCATAACTCAGAGGAGCGTTTATGAGCCTTAACATAAAAAGCGGCGCCATAAATTGAGCTAAAATGCCTGCTTCAAGCCATTTTTGTCCGAAAAAGAAAACAAATAATTCAGATGCAAAGAAAATTAAAATTAAAACAGGAATCAGGGATGTAAAAAAAGTTGCTTTTAAAGTCTTTATAAAAATTGAACTATAATCTCCTGTTTTATTATAGTCTTCGGTGGCTTTCTGTTTATACACTTCACCCAATGCATTTCCTAATAGTTGTATAGGCAACCCTAACATTCTGATACATAAGTTATAAACTCCCACCACGGCAGGCCCCACGTAAATACTTATCATAAATACCGGCAATTGGTTTGTAAGCCTGTTTACAAATTCTGACGGCAAACTATACAATGGAAAGTTTTTGTATTGTTTCGCTTTCTTTTTAATAAAGCCAAAATCAAAATAGTTTAACCCCAAATCTTCATTTCTGGTCAATGCTATTAAAAGCACAAGGGCAGGTATCATCTGGCTGGCTATCAGGCCTAAAAAAAGCCCCAATGCTCCCTCTCTTAACAACCCTATACTAATGCTTACTACCGGTACAAGTATGGCCGTCAAAATAGTATTGAACGACATTATTTTGTACTTCTTTTTTCTGTTTGCCCAAACCCGAAAAATTTTATTCTGTCCTGAAAAAAAAATAGATACAGGAATCAAATACAGCCAAGGGGTAATCAATGGGTTATTTAGCCAGGTAGCAATATTATTTCCTAAAAACAAAATAAGCACTAGGGATACAACTGTTACAACAGCATTTATTGAACGGTTTAGCCACATTACTTTTTTAGCATCCTCATCCTCTTTTTCCAATAAAATGGGCTGTAAGTACTGCATGGTGGAAAACACTCCAATTATTGCAACAATACCAATATAGAGGGCTAAGGTCCCGTAGTCATCCTTGTCGTAAATACGGTATAGTATCGGCGCCGTGATTAAGGAGACACCTTGTGCGAGTGTCGTACCGGTAGCTAAAGTCGTGACATTTTTTAAATAATCAGAACTTCGAAACATCGACAAAAGACTTTTAAACACTAAAGCAGGCTTTAATTAACAATATTGGGGCAGATAAATCTGTTTATAGCACATTAAGGTAATAAAGTAATTTATAATGGTTACGCTTATGAGGTAATAAATATACCGAAGTATTTAATATTGTGGCACAAACGTATAGTTGAACTTAACAGTAAAATCTAACTTCATGACACATATTCTGCTTTCTAACCAAATAACAATTCACAAACAGCAGCTTTAACAATACTAATTATATGAATGCCTCAGTCGCCTGCTGGTCCCGCAGATCCAGTTCCGAGCTTATGGAGGTGACCAAATTGGAGTAGCCGTTATCCTTCAGGTTCGCAATAATGGCTGATCCTACCATTCCGCGGTGACCGGCTACATAAATTTTTGATCCCTTATTCACAATTCTGATCTGATTTTATTGAGCAATTCTGTCTGCAATAATAATCGAAGTTGCCACCGCTGAGATGACCGGAGCGATCACACCCACATAATCCCGGAAGGAAGGCCTTCTTTTCACACGCACAGTTATGGTCTGATTGTTCTCCACCACAAAGTCACTCATACCCTCCGGAAAGGGATCCTCAAAACGGTATTTAAATTTCCGGATGGTCTCCCGGCGATTCTGTTCGTCATATTCCTGCACGTTCACCTCCACCCGCATCTTCGACCAGTCTAGGTCAGTCTCCCCCCGCAGGGTCTGCGGGCCAAAGCCATAGGAGATCAGCAGCGGCAGTGTGGTCCCCCGCGGGACCAGGAACCTTCCGGAAGAAGCCAGGTCTCCCCACACATTCACGGAATCCGCTAACTGACCCGGCTCCGCGATCCGAATTATGCGATCTCCAAGCCTGAACTGGTTGGACATGATATTTTGTGGCTGATTTTGAGCCTGTAGTATCAGTGGACTAAATGCAAGAAATACAAATACTGTTGAAAATAGTCGTTTTACCGTCATGGGTTTTTAGCTTTTATAGTGAAGCGAATAAGTTAATTAAAATGGAGAGGGATAGCCAACTTGTTAGGTGGAAGCTGGAAGCTGGAAGTTCGAAGGGTTTTGAGGTCTGAGCTTATTAAAGTGTATCGAATCAATCAGATACTTGTCAGTTACTTGATTTATAGTTTCCCAGCCGGGGCTGATCGGTTTTTTTAGTGCGTATTTATTGAACCGGAAGATTTACATTTAACATCACAGGAAAAAAACCAATGACTCCTTATCATGGATATAATACATGTCCCCGGAAATAGTTGAGCTAAGGAATGACATTCAATTCATAACTCTTAGCTGATCTGTTTGCATTTTAAATGAAAATGGGGATAATCCTTGACCAGTTAAATCAATTCCGGGGTTTTACCCTCAATTACACTCAGCTTATTATCATTTATTTAAGGATAATATGCTCTCCAGCATGATCCAGTCCAGTTCCGTATCCACATCCATTGATGAAATAGCTTCCATCTCATACTTAATGACATGTTCAAACTGAGATGGCTGATACCTGCGCAGAGATTCAACATTTATCACATAAATTGCTCCATTTAATTCCCATACCTTTGGACAATCCTGTTTACGAGTAAATTCGCCTTTTTTGGATTTCTTTAAATATCCCTTCTCATTCTCTTCAAATAGTACAAAGTAGGGATTTGAATCTGTCTCTTTTACTGAAACCACCATATCAAAATGATCCTGATAAAGCTTAACGGCTTCTTCGATATGCTGTGCATTTCGCAGGGGTGAGGTTGGCTGCAATAATATGATTGTATCGGCATGGTAGCCTTCATGCTCGGCATAATGGTCAACCGCATGCAGCATCACGCTTCTGGAATCAGATGTATCTTTTGCCAGCTCTTTCGGCCGGATAAATGGAATGTGTATTCCGGTCTGCTCCGAAACATTTTTGATCTTCTCATCATCGGTTGAAACACAAATGACAGAATCCTCAAAAACCCCTCTGGCTGCTTCAATAGTGTAATGAATTAAAGGTTTTCCTCTCAAGGGCCTGATATTTTTCCCCGGGAGCCTCTTCGATCCGCCCCGCGCCGGTATTATGACAAGAGGTTTCATCAGAACTTGATCGTGTGAATGTCTTTCTGTGCTTTTTCGAAATCTTCGTGTTTTCCAATATCCAGCCAGTATCCTGACAGCGGGTAGGATAGTACCTTTTTACCCTCACTGATCAGATCCTCCATCAGATCCGTAGTGTCATAAAAAGAATTCTTTGGTATTTGCTCTGTGATTTCTTTTTTCATCAGGTAAATACCACCATTTGAATAGTAAGTATAGGTGGGCTTTTCTTTGAAACTCATAACATGTCCGTTAGAGGTCTCCAGAACCGCGTAAGGAACATCCACCTTATACGGTATGGTCACAACGGCGAAATCTGCTTTTTCCTCTAAAAACCGGAGGAAAAAATCTTCATAATCCAGGTTAGTCAGAATATCGGAGTTTGTAACCAGCACGTGATTATGAATAAAATTGTCAATCTTCGATACAGAGCCTATGGTCCCCAATGGTTCATTCTCCCATATATATTGAATGTGGAGATTTTTACCCTTGCCGTTTCCAAAATGCTCTTCTATCTGTTCCCCGAGATAATTTACCGATATCCAGTAATCGTCCATTCCGAATAGTGTAAGACGATCTATATTATGCTCAAGAATGGGTTTTTCCCCTACTTGTAAAAGAGGCTTGGGTGTATCTTCTGTCAAAGGTCTTAACCGGGTCCCTTTACCTCCTGCCATGATCACCACATCAATTGGAAGATACGATTTCAGATAACCGAAATTGATCACATTTACAACGTGATCGTTTTTATCCAGAATAGGAATAATACGATAATTCTTATCCCTGTATTTTATCACCTTTTCAATATCATGATCTCCTTTACGTAGATACTTGGGATCTGACTGAATGATTTCATCAACAGCTTGTTCAAGTTCAGCACCCCGGATCAACCCTCTTCTGACGTCACCATCTGTAAGAGACCCTATCAGTTTATCATCTTTATCCACTACAAAAGAAATTGCATCACTTGCTAATTTATCCAATACTTTGAGTGATTCTCTGATAGTCGTTCCAGAAGGTATCAGGTGCTCTTTATAATGTCGCATAATTATACTTTAGGGTATCGATTATTATTTTTGCCGTATCTGGCTTTCGGTAGATATTAGGCCCCTCAAATTCACCCAATTCTTTCACTTTTAATGCTGCATTTAATATTTCCTCGGCATTAAAATCACAGTCTTTAACATTATCACCCCTTGCACGCCCTTTTTGTCTGTCACCTACATTTATCACATACTTATTAAAAGACGCTGCTTCTATGATCCCACTGGAGGTATTTCCCATAAGGAATTCCGCGTATTTCATGGCATTGAAGTAATTGATTTTTCCAAAATTTTCAATGCAAAGTACCTTTTCAGCCATGTCCTTTTTTAATTCATCAATCGCGTTCCGGTATATCTTACCATTGGTATCAGCATTAGGCATCGTAATGACCAAAAAGTAATTTTCACCTAATTCAGTAAGCGCCCTTTTCATCTCTGATGCAAAATTCTGATTTTTTTCGGGCTTTACCGTTTCGGGGTGAAAGGTAACTAATATATAGGGTCTGTCAGGGATCCCGAATTTCATCCGAAACGATTGCTCATCGATAAACTGAAACGCTTCAATGTTATCTAAGCTCAAAGAGCCAACATTGTAGATATGTTCATTCTGTCCAGTAACAGACTCAATTTTTTTCCTGTATGCTTCTGTGGACGGGAAGTGAATGGACGATGCCAGGGTGATCTGATGTCTGTAAATATTATCGATAGCACCTAAGGTTGTTTCACCCCCGTGAATATGTGCAAATCTCACTCCAAATGGTATCCCGGCCTGAACTGCAGCCGACATCTCAAAACGGTCTCCCAGACAAAACACCAGGTCAAACGTATTCTCTGCCCAATAATCAGCGAACTTGGTTACGGTAAGACCGTAAGAGGTGCTGATGCCGTTAGGATTATCATTTAACAACAGGGATTGAATAAGATCTGTTTTCTTAAATCCTGTTTGCTGTATCTCGGATATAGTTTCACCATGATACGGTGATCCGTGAGTACCGAAAGCAATAATGGTCAAATCAAAGAATGTATCGTTTTCCAGCTTTTTAAGCAGTGGCTGATATATGCCAAAGTCTGCCCTTGAGCTTGTCAGTACTCCTATTTTCATTCCAGTGAACTCCAGTGAAGCATTTCGGATGCAGAACACGCTTGCTTTAGTTTTTTCCCTATTATTTTTTCCCATTCCATCGGCGAAATACCGTTTCCGGGCCGCAAAGCAATTATGTCTTCTTCACTGATCACTTCCCCGGCCTCTTTTGAACGAGTCATATGGATGCTTTTTCGTGCTACTACTTTATTCTTTTGCTCACTCGGACTGGGCTTCTTTTCCCCACTTCCGGAAATTGCCTTTTCGATATTTCGTATAGCTGTGACCATCTCTTTTAGTTCGTCCGGTTCTAAGGATGCACGATGATCCGGGCCCGGTAAACTTCGATCCAGTGTAAAGTGTTTTTCAATGATTTTTGCACCCAGTGCCACTGCCGCTATGGGTACTTCAATACCCAACGTATGGTCAGAGTAACCTACTTGAACTCCCAGTTCATCTTTAATGGTATTCATCGCTTTCAGATTAACATCTTCCATAGGGGTGGGATATTCCGTATTACAATGAAGTACACTAACATCATTTAGCTTCAGGCCATGTTCCGTTAATATGTCTACGGCTGCTTTGATCTCCTCCATATCCGCCATACCAGTAGACAATACCACCGGTTTACCCTTTTGAGCTAACCTTTTCAGATAAGGGTAATTGGTGATCTCTCCAGAAGGGCTTTTAAAAAAGGGCATTCCAAGCTCATCTAAAAAATCTATGCCATCCAGATCAAATGCGGTTGAAAGAAATTGAATTCCTCTTTTTTCGCACTCTTTAATTAATAATGCGTGATCATCCTCACTCAGTTCAAGTGATTTAAGCATATTATATTGAGTATCATCCCCGTCATTGGTGTTATCAAACTGATATTTCGCTTTCTTAGCCGCCTTTGATACCAATTTAGCTGCTTTAAATGACTGAAATTTTACCGCATCAACACCGGAGTGACTCGCTGCCTCGATTAGTCGAATAGCGTTCTTTATATCGCCATTATGATTTACACCCGCTTCTGCAATAATATATACGTGATCGATCTTACTCATTTTGAAATCTACTCCCTACTCTGATTTTTGCATCCGTATTGATATCAAGAATTTCAACAAATGAATCTTCTGTTTTTACTAAAAATCCATTTTCTGTTTTAGATAATATTTGTCCCGGAATATTTATGAATTCAGGAGCTCCTTCAATAAGTTTGACCCTGTTAATCTTCACCGGCACATGATCGATAAAGGTGGTAGCTAAAGGGCCTGGAGATGACAATGCACGAACAAAGTTGAATAACTCTCTTGATGTAGTATTCCAATTAATAACTTCATCTCCGATCGTTCTTCTTCCACAATAAAAACCAACAGGATGTATCGTATTTTGTTTCACTCTCTTGAAACTTCCTTTCTGTATATCTTTAATGGCATCATATAATAATCGAGCACACTCCTCATATGCAGTTTCAAGAAGTGAACCGTAAGTATCGTCATCCGTGATGGGAAAAGTTTTCTGTAAAATAATATCCCCTGTGTCTATGCCTTCATCTACAAAATGTACGGTTATTCCAAACTCTTCTTCATCGTTGATCAATGCCCAGTTAAGTACATTCCTCCCCCTGTAAAAGGGTAATTTTCCGGCGTGACAATTGATCGTATCATTTTTAGGTAGATTAATGATCCTCTCTCTGAATATTTGATTAAAGCTCATTGAAACAAATAAATCCGGATCATATGATTTTGCTTTTTCAATAAACTCCTCAGAATTAACCTGTACAGGATGCAAATAATCAATATTGTATTGCGCTGCAAAGTTTTTAAGAGTATGATCTTCGGTATCCGTTCTGGGTACAATAAAACATAGTTCAATGCTATTGTCCTGTATTAACAGCTCAAAAGCCTCATGTGACCAGGGTCCATCTGCAAAATACCCAATTTTAAACTTACTCATAGTCTTACACTGCTTGGAATGTTTACAATTCTATCTTCTAAATACTCTGCATTCTTTTGCTCGTCCCGGTAGCAGTGCTTATACATTGATAATTTATACATTAACTGCCAGATTGGTCGGGTCATGACACCCTTTTCATTGGTTTCCTTCAGAAATAGGTCCCGTTCATTTCGGTTATCCAGTTCGACACACATTAACCAATAATTTGCTTTAGTGTCCGGATTCTCTGTTCTGAAATTTATTCCTGATCTTTTAAAGAAAGCCTGATACTGCTCTGCCAGATACCGCTTATTTTCAATAAAATTATCCAGTTGTTCGAGTTGAGCACAAATTAAAGCGGCATTCAGATTTGGCATTCGGTAGTTATACCCTAATTCATCGTGCACATACTCATATGTGTGAGGTTTTTTTGCAGTAGTGGTAAGATGCTTAGCAAAATCACCCATCTTTTTATCATTTGTCACAATGGCTCCACCCCCACCGGCTGTAACGATTTTGTTTCCATTAAAAGAAAAAACTCCGAACTGTCCAAAGCTCCCCGTTGGTTTCCCATGGTAAGTAGAACCAACCGATTCAGCTGCATCCTCGATCACAGGAATATTCCATTTGTCACAAATGGCCATGAGTTCTTTTAAATGTACCGGAAAACCAAATGTATGCATAGGTAAACAGGCTGCTATTCTGTTTCCTGTCTTTTTATTGTAGCATCCATCTTCTTTTAGTTCCCCGAACTCTTCCAGAAATGCTTCCACTGCTCTGGGTGACAAGCCCATGGTATCTAAATCTACATCCAGGAAAACCGGTATTGCATTATTATAGGCTATGGCGTTAGCCGTGGCGACGAAGGTAAGCGCTTGTGTCAGTACTTCATCTCCTTTCTTCACCCCGGCCAATCGAAGAGTAACCTGCAACGCAGCCGTACCATTCACTACTGCAACGGCTCGTTCGGTAGCTGATATCCCGGCCATCATTTCCTCGAATTTATCCACATATGCTCCGACCGAGGATACAAATGTAGATTCTATTGTTTCCAGAACATATTTCTTCTCATTACCTAAAAAGCGGGGCTCATGTAATGGTATGAAATCACTGGTTTTAAATTGGTCGCGAACAAACTCCAGAAACTGGGCGGTATTTTTCATTACATTTTTGAATCTAGATATTTTCCGGTCTCTTTATGGTCAAATCCGGGAAGTAAATCATTAAATAGTGATACTAAATCCTTCTTTGTCCAGTCAAGCGAGCTTTTCATCCGCTGAATACTATCTAAGAAATCATTTAGTTTAGCTTCCTTATAGTCCAGTTGACTCTTTACAACTCCTAAATTCTCAAAACGCTCAAGATCAAGTGTTTCACCTTCCATAAAAAACTCTTCAAAATCTTTTTCACCGGTGGTATCACTTTCTGTAAACAAACAGGGCCACTTGCCTTCCTGAGGTAGAGTTTCTACCAGTTTTCGGGCTTCCTCTTCATTGGTACACAAATAAGGTTCGTATCCCATCATATTCAAATATTTTACGGCAATCTCAGAAAAGGTGATAAGATGCAGTTCCTCGCTTAACTTTGGAAAAAAGATATCTCTGCTTTCACCTAGAAGTCCGGACATCAGGCACAACTCACCCGATTCCTGCGGAGTCACGAAATAACGTTTAATATCATTTGGAGCAACTATCGGTTGTTTTTTCTGGATACGCTGATTAAAACCGTGCAAAAGGGAACCATCCGAAAAAGCAACATTCGCAAAGCGAGCAGTGGAAATATCAATACTCTGACTTTCGCGCATTAAAAAAAGCTCCATGATCCGCTTGGACGCTCCCATCATATTCACAGGATTAGCAGCTTTGTCTGTAGATACACAAAAGTATTTGTGAGTTCCTTTTTCCCTGGCCTGATGTATGGTTTTGATGGTATTCAAAATGTTGACCTCAATCATTCTCATAAGCGTGTAAGGATCTTTCTCACTTCGAACATGCTTTAGAGCTGATATATTAAACACATAGTCATAATTCCCATCTGATTTTATAAAAGCATCATATTCAAATGACCCTGCATCTAAGGCAAAGGTCTTGAATTCTCCGTCTATGTATCCTAATGAACTTCTTATATCCCGAACCAACTCTACCATATTGTTTTCGCTGATATCCACAATATGTAGTTTACTGGGATTCCTCTTGAAAATTTCTTTACTGAGTGCTTGCCCTATTGAGCCGGCTCCTCCAATTACCAGAAACTTTGAATTAGTGATTATTCGTTTTAACTCTTGATCATGCTTAGCAATATCAGACTGGAATAAATTGTCAGATCGGCCAATTAGCTTGAGTATATTCATTTGATTCAAATAGAATTAAAATTCATTTCTAGAATTTTTTATAGTAAAAATAACTTTAAAAATTACAGCCCAATACTTGGTGCATTAATGGCCGTAAATATAGAAGAAATTGATTTATGATACCTCATACATCACCATCATACTTCGGGCATCATTGTCTGAAAACCCAAGGTACTTCAGGTCAGCTACTACTTGTTCAGCATCAAATTCGAGCCTGAAATTCTGATACGTCATTTCTTTCAGATCCAGGAGTCCGCAGGAAGCTCTCGGATCGCCGTCGCGGGGCTGGCCGACGGAGCCGGGATTGATGTAGTATTTGGTTCCTCTTTCTATTTCCACGATGCCGATGCGGTCGGCGACCATGACCGGTTTGTGGGTGTGACCACCCAAGATATAATCGAATTCGGAGTCCTGCAGGATATCGCGGACCTTAACGGCCGATTCCAGGTAGGTCCACCGGCCGGGTTTGACCGGGGAAGCATGCACCGCTTTGCAACTCAGCTTGGGGTTTTCCAGGGTCAGGGGCAGGTCCCGCAGCCACTGTATCTCCTCACCGGACAGCATATCGCGGGTCTTTTTAATCAGGCTGCGGTTCGGCTCCCTGAAATGCTTCCAGGAGATCCTTCCCGCCACTCCCGCATCATGATTGCCCATCACGCACTGTATCCCCCGTTCGCGGATCACTTCGATGCATTTTTTCGGGTGCGGACCGTAACCGACCACGTCTCCCAGACAGAGCCAAAAATCGGGCTCATAGGCTTCGAGCTTATCCAGTACCGCTTTTAAGGCCGGGTAATTCGCATGAATGTCTGAGATGAGAGCGATCTTTGGCAATTCTTAATTCTTAAGTCTTAATGCTCAATTGAATGTACAAACTGTGAATTGTAATCGGAAACCTGAATTATGTTCGATGCGTGCTCGGCAGGCTTTCGCCTGCCTGCGACAATGAAATTAAGTCTTTTCTCTCTATAATTATATCTCACATTTGTTGGATTTTCTAAGAGAGATCATGCATTTCCACGAATCTCATTGCCCTGAATTAGTTTCCTGATACTTTTGGCTTGACCCAAAAGTAACCTCCCAAAGGGATGCCTATGGCAAAAAAGTCATTAAACTTTAACTCCTCGGTGTGGTAGCCGACTATCACTTCGATATAATAAAAGGCCACCCCTCGTCAAACAGAAAGTTTACGGTTTGACTTATTGATTTTTAAAAAAGCTCAATTATTAATTTTGTGAGACCTATTTCTACATTTTATAATAACTTAATAACGCAATAACAGTGAGCGGAGCGAACACCATCATTGAGCACTAAGAATTTCCCGAAGGGATGCCTTTGGCAGAGAGTTAAGAATTCACTCAAGTGTAAAGAAGGACTGGATTTAATCGTTCTTGACCTTATTGTAACCAAGGCCTAAATTGAATGTCCTTAAATCATCTGAGACCTCCTGTTCATTACTCCAAAATTTAGCTGATAACCATGGATCATTCTGATCATCATACGCCTAATGGCCGCAACGGCTCCACCAACGGATATTCCGGTCCTTCGAATTTTTATAAGCGCTCTTTTCAGTACGATGAATCCGCTTCTAAGCGGGCTGCAGCCATGAACGGGGATGATATTGATCTTTCGCACCTGTTTAACCTGGTACTACAGAATAAGTGGAAATTGCTGCTGAGTATCATTGTTTGCACCGCAGCTGCAACATTTTATGTAATGCAGCAACCTAATATATATCAGAGTGAAGGAACCTTGTTCATCAGCGAGAACAAATCCGGAATGGGGTCTTCAGGATCGGACCTGCAGAATCTGCTGGCCTCTTCTTACGGAATCGGAGCCGGATCCACGATCAATAACGAACTGCAGATCATCCGCTCCCGCACCCTGAGTGAGCACCTGGCGGACAGTATTCTGGCCCGGGCCCTGAGCGTAAATGACAGCAATACCGATTATCCCCTCATATGGGCAGAAGATGAGGACGGGGAACCGGTACTGGCTTCTAAATCCAAAATAGCTGACAGGATACGAGGTAGATTATCTGCTGCTCAGGTGGAAAGAGATGCCGAGCTAGTCAAAGTAAGTTTCAACTCCACGTCCCCGGAAGAAGCCACCAAGGTAGTAAACCTGGCGATGGATATTTATTCGGATATGTCCACTGAACAAAACCGCACCATGGCTAATTCCGCCATCCGCTTCCTGGAGGGAGAGCGGGAAAAGATCGAGAATGAACTGGAGCAGACCGAGCAGGAACTGCAGGAATTTATGGACAAGACCACCCTGGTGGCGGTAGACTCCCAGACCCAGGGACTGATCGAAACCCTTTCCGAGCTGGAAAGCAAGCGGCAGGAGATCCGCGTGCAGCTGGTGGCCGTCAATTCGGCTATATCTAATTACGAACAGCAGCTGGAGGAGATCCGACCGGGACTGGCGGAACAGTTCTCCGAGAGCCTGGCTCCTACCATCGAGCGTTACCAGCTTTCTTTGGCCGAACTGGAAACCGAGAAATTGTTATTGCTCCGGAATAACCCGGAACTGGCCGATAACGGAAGTAATCCCGAGATCAATCTGCTGAATCAGCGGATCGCGCGGACCAAAGAAGAGATCCGCAAGATCGCTGATCGTCTGATCAATTCGAATTCCAGCTTGTCTCTGACCTTCATGGGCAGCGAGGGCAGTAATATCACCAGCCGCATCATTGAGATCAATCAGAAACTGATCGAGCTGCGGGTGGAGCAGTCATCCTATGAGACGCAGCAGGAAGTACTCAGTGACCGCATTACTCAGCTGAACACCCAGTTTGACGGCCTCCCAACCGAGATCATTCAGCTGGCCCGCCTCAAAAGAGACGTAAAGATCAACGAGGAGCTGTATCTGCTGGTTTCCAATCAGTATGCCGAGATGAGTCTGTGGGAGCGCACCCAGTTCGGCAACGGAAGCCCGCTGGATTATGCCGTTGTTCCGACTATACCGATCGGTCCGAACAAAAAAAGATGGGTGCTGATCGGCTTTATGCTGGGCTGTGTAGTTGGACTCGGATTCGTCTATGTCCGCGACGCCTTTGACAACAAGATCAAATCGCCCGAAGACCTCAAATCGCTGGCCCTGCCCTTCCTGGGATCCATCCCTGATTTTAAGATCGTGGAAGGCTTCAAAAAAGATAATAACTATCATGTAGTTCAGGATAAGATGGTGTCCAATCAGCTGGTCACCCTGCTGGACCATATCTCCCCGGTAGCCGAAGCCTATAGACGACTGAGGATCAACATTCTCTATGCCAATCCCGATAAGAACTATAAAGTACTGATGGTCAGCTCCTCCAACAAGGGAGAAGGCAAGTCCACCATCGTCGCCAACCTCGCGGTTTCCCTGTCCGAATCCGAACGGACGGTATGTATACTGGACCTGGATCTCCGACGCCCGACCCAGCATAAGGTCTTCGGGGAGAACCGGGAACCCGGCCTGCTGGAACTGCTGTTTGATACCCACGGAATGAAAGCATGTGTTCGAAAGACCGTGGCCCAGAATGTGGACCTGATCACGGTAGGCAAAGACAGTCCCGAACCCGCCCGGGTGCTGGACTCCAAGCGACTGCGCTCGGTAATCAACATCCTGAAAGAAAAATACGATCATGTGATCCTGGATACGGCTCCCTACGGGATCATTTCTGATTCCGCCTCTCTGGTCCGACTGATCGACGGGGTAGTTATTGTCACCCAGTTCGATCAGACCACGGACAAAGAACTGGAATTCACCCTCGAAGGACTGCGCCACGTCAACGCCGAGATCGTGGGAACGGTATTGAACGGTTTCGACCCGAGAAAGAGCTCAGACTACTATTCGAATTATCAGTACTACAAGCGCACGTATGAAGCGTATAATGATTACGTTGCTGACAGCAAAAAGACCGGGGACCGATGACCGAAGCCGCTTCGGTCTTTTGCGCTTTGCGCAAATTACGACCTGTAGCTGAATAGCTTGGAATGAGGTTATTTAACTATGATCTTCCCCTCCCTGGAGGGGACTGAGGGGTGGGTTGGACTAGCCTAGGTTCATCCAGGTTCCCATCCTGTTGTACCATGATTTATAGGATTCAAATGATGGCCAGGATTTGAACACACTTTAATCCGCTCAATCTGCGTTATCCGCGTGCCATTCCAGCTTTTCCCAAAGGGATGCCTTCGGCAGAGCTTCCAGCTTGGCCCTTCGAGCTTCGAGTAAACCTTCAGCCTTCCGCCTTGTATCTTCAGCCTAACCTGCCTACTTAATAAGCCCTAGCAACTTCCCCGCCTGATCCAGCTCCAGACGAAAACCTGCCTCTATCCTGCCGGTGATCATTTCATTGCTGCGGCCAGGGATGTTTCCGGCATCAAAGGTCTTATTATAACCTAGTTCCCCTTCGATCCAGAATTCGGGGATCGGGTTATAGAAAAGATTCAAACTCCCGCGGTGGGTGACTGCTTCGGTGCCAGTCAGTATGATATCAATCGTGTCTCCGTTCGGGTATTCGCGGACGAAGGGCTGGTCGATCTGTTGTTCTCCCTGAGCCAGTAGCGTGTACCTAGGAGTAAGGGTCAGTCCCCGGATCAGCTGATGAGGATACCATTTCAGATAAAGCGATCCCATCAGGTAATCAGTGAACTGCGTAGCGATTCCCCTTTGCAGAAATAAGTAACGTCCTTCCGCCTGATCGGTATTATAGGTCTGGTAGGCTACCGCCTCGGTCTCATATCCGAAGTCCAGATTATTGATCACCCCGGCCCAATGCGTAGAATGTGAAACGGAGAAGGTAATAGGTTCATCCAGACTGCCTGCTCGATCTACCTGAAGATCATCGATCATAACCTGCAAATTAGTCGTTACTCCCCGGTAGTGCCCCCAGACCTGCCCCCCAAAAAAAGCATTATACTCATCATCTACCGGCCGCACCCCACGATCAAAGAAAAAGAAATTTACCGGACTCAGATATTTAAATGGTACTCCGGAGTTCTGTGAAGAATATAGAAATCCATCAAAGTAAGTCAGTCTTAATCCATCGGTGATCTTAAGATCAATACGATGGGTGGTCAGGTACCGCTGCTTGCCGCCAATATTGGCTTTCTTGGAAGGATTGAATACATCATTGGGCCCGATATTGTCCAGTTCTCCCAGGGTTGAGGAAAAACGGATCCAGGTATTCCCGAAGCTCATGCTGATTCGGTCGAAGGAGCGGGCATTATTACTCAGCACTGTCGACAATTCATCAATGGGGGCCCATCGCTCATCAAAGCGGCCCAGGTAGATCTTAGCGAAATCATTCTGGAAACCAATGTAATAGTCCTCCGAGCGCACATAGTAACGGCTTAGAGCATACTGACCTCTCTGATCGTAGTGGTAAAAAAGATCATGCCGCAATCCCATCTGGGCAATGAACTGGTCTTTCTCCACATACAATTGTCCTTCCGCCATAGGCAACAGATACACATCAGAGTCATCCTGCGGACGAATCCCCTGTTCATTAATGGTATTATTAAATTCCAGACTGTGGCCGATCACCCCGTTCACATACACCTTGTCATAGTCCTTATTCTCCCGGTCGATCCCTACTTCGTCCTCGATCAGCTTCACCCAATACCGCTCCAGGTCATTCAGCCCGGTGCGACTTAGTTCATCCAGTGCATCCTGCACCTCTTTGCGGGTATAGGGCTGCTGAGTGGGATTCAACCGGCTGAGCAACCCCCGCTGCTGCAGCTGCTTGATATACGTGTAGGTATTACGGTTCAGCGAGATTATCTGGTTCTCTTGCGCCTTGAGGGTAATAGATGTGCACAGGAGCAGGAACAAAATTAATAGCTTTTTCATAACAGGGGTTTGATTCATGACAGCGTCGCAAATTATGAATTATAGATCATAAATCATGGATTTAATTGATCTTTCATCAGATTGGTATTGAGTACTCAGATCAGATATTAATTCAACTCAGCTTATCGTTTAATTGAGCACCATCCCCTAATGGTTTTGCCACTATGTCATTAGATTGATCAAGCTCACAATGAAGCACCCTAAAAATTAATATACCCCTTTAAACAGCACTGAAGGCTGTTCAGTCTTGTTATGCAAGCCAATTAAGGGATAGTATTCCTGGCAATGCTTATAGCTGTCCGAAGCTATAGGCAATGCGATAAAAAGCTATGGGCATAGCGACGGAGAGCTATAGGCATCGTATCGAGTCGCAATGCCTATTGCTTTAAGAAGCAATAAGCATGCTCTTTTGACAGGTATCTAAGGCTAAAAGTAAAATGTAAAATCACGGTAACCGGAGGTTCCCGAAGGCATTCTCAAAAGATATGTCGAAACGAGATAAATCATCACTATAAATGAAATCATACATAGTGTGAATGATCTAAAAATGGGGTTACAAATTTAGAGGAATGTAGTGTGATTTTCGAAATAGTCACACTTGTCCATATCCATCCCGGACATCATTGAGAATTAAGCATTAAGAACTGAGAATTATATAGTTCTCAATCCTTGCCGAATAAGTCCCGTGTATAAACCTTCTCCTTCACATCCTCGATCTCATCCACCATCCGGTTGGCTACAATGACCTTGGAGATCTTTTTGAATTCATCCAGGTCTTTGATCACCCGGGAATGATAGAATTCCTCTTCTTCCAGATAAGGCTCATAAACCACCACCTCGATGCCTTTCGCCTTGATACGCTTCATGATGCCCTGAATGGCAGACTGCCGGAAGTTATCGGAACCGGCCTTCATCACCAGCCGGTAGATCCCTACGATATCCGGGTCGTTCTTCCAGATCTGACGGGCCACAAAATCCTTACGGGTCCGGTTGGCATCCACAATGGCCTGGATCAGGTTATTCGGAACTTCTTCAAAATTAGCCAGCAGCTGCTTGGTATCCTTGGGCAGGCAGTACCCTCCGTAGCCGAAAGAAGGATTGTTATAATGGTCTCCTATTCTCGGGTCTAGGCCTACCCCTTTGATCACCTGCATGGTGCTGAGGTGATGAGACTCACAATAGGAATCCAGTTCGTTAAAATAGGCCACCCGCATGGCCAGGTAGGTATTGGAAAACAGCTTGATCGCTTCCGCTTCGGTAGGATCCGTATACAGTACCGGGATCTCCCCGTTGTCTTTGATCGCACCTTCCAGGAGCAGTTCCGCAAAAGTTTCTGCCCGCTCCGAACGCTCCCCAACTACGATACGGGACGGGTGCAGGTTATCATACAGGGCCTTCCCTTCCCGGAGAAATTCCGGAGAGAATATGAGGTTCTCACAATTAAATTTTTCTTTGGTATTCTCTACATAGCCTACGGGGATCGTAGACTTGATAACCATGACCGCATTGGGATTGATCTCCATCACATCCTGGATGACCGTTTCCACCGAATGGGTATCAAATTTATTGGTCTCCTCGTCGTAATTGGTCGGAGTAGCGATGATGACAAAATCAGCCCTTTCGTAGGCCGCATTTTTATCGGTAGTTGCGGTCAGCTGAAGAGACTTATTTGCAAGGTAATCCTCAATTTCGGCATCCGTGATCGGAGATCTTTTACTGTTGATCAGGTCCACTTTCTCCCGTACAATGTCCAGAGCTACGACCTCATGGTGCTGGGCAAGTAATACAGCTAGTGAAAGGCCTACGTATCCGGTTCCCGCAACTGCTATTTTCATAGGTATTATAAAATCTTAGTTGTTTAAGATTATAAAAATACGGGAAAAAAGGATTTAATGTGCCCCGCTTTTACGAATCACTACATATATGGTCTTAAACAATATCTTCAGATCTGAGAATACCGACTGGTTTTCGATATAAAGAAGATCCAGATATTTTCTTTGCGGATATTCTATTTCGCTTCTGCCCGTCACCTGCCACAAACCGGTTATTCCGGGTTTCACAGAAAGAAAATCCTGCTCATGCCCTTCATACCTTTCTAATTCAACCGGAACGATCGGGCGCGGTCCAACAATAGACATATCCCCTTTCAAGACTGAAAAGAGTTGTGGCAGCTCATCCAGACTGGATCTGCGAAGGAAGGCCCCAAATTTAACTAATCTCGGATCCTGATCGGGAGGCAGTTTATAGTCATTATTTACGTATAGCTGGTAAAGATCTTCGTCTTCCTGTAATATGATCTCAGCATCCGTTCTCATAGTACGGAATTTCATGATCTGAAATTTCCTTCCATATCTTCCCAAACGGTCCTGTTTGAATATGACTGGATTACCATTCGAAAAGAACACAATAGATGCAACGATTACCATGACCGGGAAAAATACCACGATCGCAATCAATGAAATAATAACATCAAGGACTCTTGAGATCACACGATACATTCTTCTTTCTCGGTGACGCAAATAGGTAGTTGCTAAGATCTTCTTAACATCATTTTGCAGTCCCCTTTCTAATTGGTCGATCATTTTCTGTAGATGTTGTTTTTGGGGAATGACAAACTAAATAACGGGCAGGAAAATATTAATTAGATTCCTATAATTATAAATAATTTTTAATTTCCTCTAAGTCACTGTTAACCATGTCATTAACAAGGTCTTCAAGGTTATGCTTAGGCTTCCAACCTAATTTTTTATTAGCCTTTTCCGGATTCCCCAACAATAAATCAACTTCGGTAGGTCTGAAATACTTCGGATCAATCTCAATAATATTTTTCCCGGTAGCTTTATTTATACCAACTTCATTTACACCCTCACCTTCCCATGCTATTTCTATATCAACTGCATTAAAGGCTTTTTCACAAAATGACCTTACAGTATGCATTTCCCCGGTTGCCAGCACATAATCCTCTGGCTCTTCTTGTTGCATGATCATATACATCCCTTCTACATAATCTTTTGCATGCCCCCAATCCCTTTTTGCATCAAGATTGCCCAGAAATAATTTTTCCTGCAAATTATTAGCAATCCGAACGGCTGCACGTGTGATCTTCCGGGTTACAAACGTTTCTCCCCTTAAAGGAGATTCATGGTTGAAGAGAATTCCGTTAACTGCATACATATTATATGCTTCACGATAATTAACGGTGATCCAGTATGCATAAAGCTTGGCTACACCATATGGGGAGCGGGGATAAAACGGAGTTGTTTCTGACTGTGGTGTTTCCTGTACTTTACCATATAATTCGCTCGTGGATGCCTGATAAAATCTGGTTTTATTTTCCATACCAAGTATCCTGATCGCTTCCAAAATACGAAGTGTCCCTAATGCATCACTGTTAGCTGTATACTCCGGAGTTTCAAAGGAAACCTGCACATGACTTTGAGCTGCCAAATTATAAATTTCATCCGGCTGAACTTCCTGAATGATTCGTATCAAATTTGTAGCGTCTGTCAGATCCCCATAATGAAGATAAAATGGAAGACCTTTAAAGTGAGGATCATGATAAAGATGGTCGATCCTGGCCGTATTAAATGATGAAGATCTCCTTTTAATACCATGAACTTCATATCCTTTATCTAGCAATAACTCAGATAAATATGCTCCGTCCTGACCCGTTACGCCTGTTATTAATGCAGTCTTGCTCATTAGTCTGTAATTTTTACTTCTTTAAAATTTTCTACGTTTTCCAAGAACCAATCATAGGTATCTGAAATCCCCTCTTCCAGCTCTATACTATACGTCCAGCCTTCGTTTCCTAATCTGGATACATCCATTAACTTTCTAGGGGTTCCGTCCGGTTTACTGCTGTCCCAGACTATTTCTCCTTTATGACCGGTTATTCCTTGTACCATTTCTGCAAGTTCTTTAATACTGAGGTCTTTTCCGGTACCCAGATTATAGAGACTATGATCCATTGATCCATTCAATACGTGCAGTACTGCCGATGCCACATCATCTACGTGAAGAAACTCTCGTTTTGGGGTGCCACTTCCCCAAAGAGTTACCGGTGAGTGCCCGGATACCATGGCATCATGAAATTTACGGATCATAGCAGGTAATACATGGGAAGTCTCCAGGTCAAAATTATCTCCCGGTCCATATAAATTTGTTGGCATCAGTGACGTGTATGATCTCCCGTATTGTTTACGAAGAGCCTCACACATCTTAACTCCGGTTATTTTAGCTATGGCATACCATTCATTCGTTGGCTCAAGAGGGCCCGTCAATAGTGAATCCTCTCTGAGGGGTTGTTCAGCTAACTTAGGATAAATACAAGAACTACCCAGAAATATAAACTTCTCAACATCATTCTTATGAGCAGCATTTATGAGGTTAGTCTGTATTGCAACATTGTCATACAGAAACTGCCATGGATAAGTATTGTTGGCCATGATGCCCCCAACTTTAGCAGCTGCATCTATGATGACTTCAGGTTTTATTTTATTAATAAAATCATTTACTGCTGACTGATCTCTGAGATCTAATTCAGTACTGGTCGCAGTTATAATTTGATGATCCTGGGATTTAGACAAAGATCTGAAGATCGCAGACCCTACCATACCTCTATGTCCGGCAATAAATATTTTCATTCCAACAAGTTACTAAATCCTGACTTATTTATGAATAATGAAGCTATTTTATTGATCTTGAAATTCAATTCTGCATATCTCCTGGCATTGTTTCCCATCTCGGTACACACTTCAGGATTTTCGAATAATTTCAGGATTCCGTCAGTCACAGAATGATCCGATGAAAGTACCAACCCGGAATTCGTTTCACTGATTATTCGGCTAACCTGATTTGTCATATTCATGTTAGTAAGCAAAGGACGGCCGGAACACATTGCAGACCAGGCTTTAGATGGGACAGAATACTTCTGTGCATCAGCATTCAACAGAATAAGGTTGAGATCAGCTGTAGCTAGCACGCTGTTATATACATTTGCATCCTGGAAAGGTAGTACCGAAAGGTTTTCCAATTCATGCTCATCCTTGTACGATTTTAGGTAATCGGCACCGCTTCCTTCTGATATTACCAGGAAATGAACCTCAGATATATCTTTCAAGTCAAGTGCTGCATCAATGATAAGGTCAGGATTATGTTTCATTCCCAATGATCCTGAATACAGGACTACAAATTTATCCTGCAAATCGTGCTTTCTGCTGAATTCATTATTCTTATTTCCGACTTCGATCTCCTCTACCGGAGCCCAGTTCGGCAAAACCTCAATTTTGTTCGGGATCCCCCAGCTCAGTAGTTCCTCTTTAAGCTGCTCCGAAATCGTAATGATCTGATCACTACTCTTATAACATCTCTTCTCAATACTATGATAGTATTTGCTAATGAAATCACCGATTACGGGTATCTTTTTCTTCAAAATACTTTGGATCGCAATACTTAAAAGGTCCTGTACCCAAATCACATGGTAGGTATCTCTCAAAGAATCACTGATGATCTTCTGTGCATCCAGCGGCGTATTGGTTGAAACCATCAGATCAACGCTTTGATCACAAAGATATGCAGACACCCGTTTACCATAAAGGCTCTCCTTTTTCCTTCTCTTAAAAAGGTTACTCTTACTGTGCCCTTCTAATTTGATATCTACAACATTCAGGTTTTCCCTGGAGTTATAAACTCCATTCGCTCCTCCGCTGCTTGAACTGTGTATATAAGTAACCTCAAATGACCCGGAAAGCTCTAAAGCCAGTTGATATATGAATCGGTAACCACCATAATCCTGAATTACTATATGCATCTACCAGTCATTATTATTTTCGTAATTCATTTTGATCAGAAGATCTCCAGCCACTTCTTTAAACAAGTCTTTATGGGCTTTATTAAAAAGGTTTTTCCAGCCCTTTTTTTTCCCACTTCTGTAAGTATGTGATTTACCCGGATCTATATTACTCATGATCCTTTCTTTGACTTGCTGGTTCTCAAATTCAATATTTTTCAGATCTTTATAGTAAGATATGATCTCATCAATTACAGCTGACTGCCTGGATGGGTCTTTGAGGTCTTCAAATCTGATCTTCATCAGATCATCCTGCTTCAGCCAATCAATATACCAGCCAACCCGTTTGCCGATATCTGGATACTCTTTCTTGTTATCTAGGCCCCTGATAGCAAGCATTATCCTCTCCTCGTCGCTCAAACCTTTGAAAAACCTGCTCATTCCGTGCCATTTGTTCATTCGGCCCAGATAGAATGCTTCTGAAATGACCAGATCTCTTGGATCACGATAAATAAAGAAATGAATGTATGTTCTCTCTTTAATTTGGTCCTGAAATTCGGGAGAGTAAAATAAATGTGCCCGGACGAGCTCTCCGGGTGTTATGTAATTTAATCGTTTGAGCAGATCTGATTTTGGCCTAAAACTGTATGGCAGACTTGGAATAGAAGCAATGAAATCCCCTTTGTCTCTCAGTCCGGGTAAAGCTTCAATAATCTGATATAAGAAATGAGTCCCGCTTTTTGGAATAGAATTGAGTATAACAGGCTTATTATCTTTCAGATCAGATGTGCTGCTTCGTAGATAATCCACATACTTAAGGGATTTTTTTCCATAGTCACCCGCTTTTCTAAAAATGTCAGAAATCATAGGACTTAATAAGTATGGACAAATTCGGGTTTATCACCTTTACCTAATACCCATGAATATAAGCTTTTAAAGTCTATTGCTATATTATCCCATGAATAATTTTCTATAATATGTTTATTACCGATACGTCCCATGGCATCGAGTTGATCTGCATTTTTTCCGAAATATTCATTCAGTACCTCCCTGAAGCCATCCAGGCCGGCATCAATACATGAACCAGCCCCTATTTCATCCAGCATAGTCCACGGAGTCCCATTAGTAGTTATCACCGGTAAACCTGCTGCCATAGCCTCTCCAATTGCCATTCCAAAATTTTCAAATTTTGTGGGAAGTACAAACAAATCTGCTGCGGCAAAAGCATTTAATCGATGGGGGCCTGAAAGATTTCCTGCAAACCTGATCTTTTCAGCGATATTGTCCGGCAAACTGTCAATCAACGGGCCAATTACTTCTTTATCATAATCATGATCCATGGGGCCAGCAATCAAAAGGGACCATTTTTTATATTTATCGGCTAATACATTAAATGCCATAATCAGCTCCTCCAGTCTTTTGCGTTTATTAATTCTGGAAAGGAATAAACAAATTCTTTCGTCAGCCTTAAAACCAAATTCTTCCCTGGCTGCGGCTTTATTCTTTAAATTCAGGAATTCTGTTGTATCAATTCCGTTACGTATAATTGCGATGGGCGTTTTAATTCCGAGTTCCCGGATTTGTTCTAGTTCATCGGTATGTGTAGCGTGAATACAGGATGCGCATTCAAGCATTCTATCAACAAATAAAACTCGGGCAGCCTTTTTTATACTTGAACTATTTTCAAGAGATTTTCTGTATAAGGTTGACCTTGGTGAAACGATGAGGGGAACTTTTTTTGCCCTGGCAGCCCTAAAGCCGCAATATACAGGATAGGTCCACAGGCTTTGATTGTGGATAACAGTATCAGAAGAGATATTTTTGCTTATTCTATTATATAGTTTGGAGCTATAACCGAAACGGTTTCCAAGGATAGCTTTCTCGGATCTCCATTGCAATTTGTAGCGATCAACGAACTCGTTAGATTCTTCAGATCTCATATTTGCTGAAAAAAGAGCTACATCTATATCCTGACCTTTAAGCGCATTACATAAGCTTGGTACTGATTTAGCAGGGCCCCCAAATGAATTATCGAGGTCCGTAACAATGTGCAGAGATTGCATTATTTTTAGAGGACCTCTCCAGATCTTTTTACTGAAAAATTATAGTTAATTCCTTGAGTGTATCGAAAAAAATTAATGTTCATGAAAACGGCTAACCAGAAAAAGTAGGATTTTGCATCTGCTACAATATTATTTCCCCAAACGATTCCAATTATCAAGGTCCCGAATGAAACACATAACAGACTAAACTTATTAGTCGACAGTTTAGAAAAATCAATAAAAATAAGAGAAATAGATGATGTAACGATAAATAACACTAAAATTCCTCCCCTAATAAGCCCCTGTTCTACTAAAAGTATGATCCCTCCTAATTCGGTCTGCCCAAAGGGTAAGTATCTCCCTACAACACTCGTAAATTGAGACCAGCCTGTTCCTAAAATCGGGTAGTCCCTGATTATATCTATATAGGCCATAAACTGCTGAACTCTTCCTACTTCCCCTATCTGCGTAAAATCTTCGCGTAAAAAAAGGAATACGAACATTTCCAGATTACTAATGATCACCATCAGTATAATCACAGGAATAATGAGGTAATATATTGATAACTTAATTTTCCCTGTATGCACTAGAAAATAAAGGTAATAAGCATATCCAAGCAGGGATATAAAAATGAAAGCTCTCGAAAAACTCAGCAGGCCTGCTCCGAACACAATAAGAGCTATAGGCAGTTTAAAGGTATTCCTCAGATTTAAAAAAGGAATAGATATCATCGTCAGAGAGGTAATAAATGCCGTAATATTTTTTCCATTTCCCAGATTACTAAAGGTACCAGTTGATATACTTCTTTGACTTCTGAATTCAATATTCCAGAAAAACCTCCCTTCTCCAATATTCAGATAAACAAATAAATGGTGTAGTAAGAGTATGAAAAAATAGCCTATTACAATATAGTATATGAAAGTAATACTGAAATTTTTATACAAATTGATGGATGTAAAATATGCCCCAGAGATCAGCAGGAAATAAGATGCTCCATGCAATAAGTCACTGATATTGTATACACCGTAAAACGGGATGAATAACAGACCCAATAAAAAATTTAGAAAAATCAGAATAAAAATAAGGTCGATCTCAATATATTTATAGCTTAAAACATATAATAGAATAGGAATCAATATCGAGCTGTATAATTTATAATGAGGTGTTTCACCCCCTCCGGCATAAGATAAGAGTACTGCAAAGAATAAAATTGCAGGAACAAAAAAGTTTACGTCAAACTTAAATTTCATGTTAAATATTAATTACTCTGATATTGTGGTTCATCGAGTAGTAATTATATGCCTCTTCAGCAGTTCCCCGTATTTTCTGGTCAAATAGATCAAGATTTGGCCTGAACGCGGTTAGCTCTACATCACTCCCAATTATTTTCTCAATATTATCAATTGCACTGGTATAAAAAGAAGCTATATACCCTGGTATTGCATCAGATTTACTTAAAGCCAGTTCTAATGGTATGTTATATCTTTGAAGATCTAAAGCATTTAAGCCTGTAAGATTATTTAGTTTTTCCGTTTTTTCTCGCCGGTGAGGAACGTACATAATTCTTTTCCCTTCGTAAAACTCACTGATCTTCCTCATACTTTTCAGGTAGTCTTCCTCAGACATTAAATTTAACTCAGTAAAACAATTCCCAATAAACAGAACTGTATCACTGACCGGCTTTTCTTTTAGCGATTTTCTAAGATAATCATAGTTATTACGATGAAGCTTGTTATTGTTGTTATGATCACTATCATAGACCGTGAATAAGGAAATATCTTTGATCGACTGATCCTTTAACCCTGCTAGATTATTCAGAATCCTTCTTAGATTTGAGTTTCTATTTCGTATATCAACTCTTTCAAATATCATTTTATGAATATCAACAGATGAACGTCCATCGTCCAGCATTATCACATCTTCACTGTCACTAATATTTGCAAAATGTCTCATTAGATATGATCGATAATCACCGATGAATACTTTTTTTATAGAGGTTTCTTTCAAAATATTCCTAAAGTGATTTTTCAAGGCATACTTTCGAATTTTCCTCTCTGAACTAAGAATATATTCAATATCCTGCCATTCACTTTCTGAAACAGATTCTTTAATCTGTTGAATATTGTCTTCAGAAACACCTCGAAATACTATAAGTTTAGCTTCATCGGAAGGGATATTGAAATAGTACTTCGCTTCTAGAGCATTGAGATATTGCAAGGGAGATTCTATAAGGAAGAAATTCATAGTTCTGTGTTAATGCTCAGTCTTAATTCTAAATTTTTAATCTCGAGTTTAAAAGAATTTCCCTTGCTTCTTCAGTGATTGATAATGGTTTTCATCTCTGTAAGTAAAGACTTTAGCCGGATTACCCCCCGCAATCCCAAGAGCTGGAATATCGTTTACTACAACCGCACCTGCCTGTATAATGGCACCTTCCCCTATTGTAACACCTGGTAAGATTAGAACCTTTGCACCAAGCCAGACGTTATCCTCAATTCTCACATCTTTGATAATAAACGTGTTATCGTAAGGAATACGATCACCTCTATAATTATGGTTCTCTGTAAAGATGATGATCTCCGGACCTGAATGAAAATTATTACCTATTGTAACGGCACCTTTTCCTCTTATACTGATTCCGTTAAAATGTACATTATTCCCTAAAGTGGTTTTATCATTCACGCTGGATCTAAAATTAACATACAACGGTTTGCCTGTCTGCTTTGCCTTTAACTTAACGTGCCAGACAAAATACCGGGACCTGATCTTTCTAAATACTCCCCGGATGGTTTTAAATAATTTGATCAATCTTTGCATGTTGCTCGGGGTTAGCGTGTTCATTCATACGATTCATAACCTGCAGAATACAATTATTTCTTTCCTATTGAAAAAGCTGACAGCCATGGCATGGGGTAAACTCTATTTGATAAATACCAAACGATAATGAATAATAACAGATAAGAAATAGTGGTTGCCTGAGCAGCCCCGATCGCTCCATTAATATTAATCAGAAAATAATTTAAGATTATATTTATTGTAGCAGTAATTATTGTCATATAAGATAATAAATGATTCTTTTCTACATACAATATATAGTTTACGACCGCAAAGTAAGCCCCATTAAAAGCATAACCCATTGCTATCCAGATTATATAATCAGTAGCGCCGTAAAAATCTTTTCCAATAAAATACTCCATAAAAAATGGTGAGATAAGAGATAGCAGAATGGCAAATAAAGTAATTCCGGCCATGAATGAATAAGATAGTTTTACGATGGTTTTCTTTCTTGAGGCATTTGCATCTGTCAGTTTATCAAACAGCCAGGGAGCCCATGCTTTATTAAAAGAGGTAGCCACAACACCTACAATCATTCCGATCTGATAACCTACTGTATATATACCTGTTTCATTGATACCTATCATATTAGTTATAAATACGCGATCTATAGCGGTTATAATCGTGGCACTCAAAACATGTGGTATCAATGGTAGTCCGTAATTTAGGGCATGCTTAAGATACTCTACTGAAAATTTGATCCTGATAAGCTTTTCCTTCCAGAGAATTATAAGACTCACAAATGTAAATATGGAAACGGCAAAAACCTGACCAATAACTCTACCTTCCCAACCGTAACCCAATACAACGATCAGGTAAATTGAAGAACCAAGATTAAAACCTGTCAATAATATTTTTAATACCCCAAATTGTATCGCCTTCGATCTTGCCTGCCATATGACTAATACAATATTTACCACAAACTGCCCTGCTGAAACTAAGACTACTGATAATAACCACTCTTCGGGAAAAGCAGAATATTCTGAAATCGGACCCGAAAAAAAATAAAATACCACTGACACTAGAGTGGAACTACCCAGTATTAATAACAGGGAGTTAAAAATATAGGTTGAAATGTCAACCTGATCTTTATAATAACTTCTAAGTACCGCCGATTGGATACTTATTCCGGTAAAGGGATTTATGATTCCCAGAAGCACCAGGAACATTGCAACAATACCGTAATCTTCAGTGCTTAGATACCGGGTAAGAACCGGCAATAGAAAGAATGGAATGGCTTTTTCAATAACACTGGATATAGTATAAATACCGGTATTTTGAAAAAGTTTATTTCTAAGAAGTGATGAGATCTTACCCATCATTTATTATTTTTTTAGAACACCGGGCTCCGGGTCCACGTAAAGCATACTTGCTCTTCAAATACGTGCAGCTATTATGATTTTTCAAGTTACCGTCGTACTTATTATTCTTTCCATCAGTCTCCAATTTCATCGTCTTTTTTAAAAAATGGAGTTTCCTTTAATAATATTATTAAAATAGAAACGCCAACTCCTAGAATTGTATATATGATGAGAATAAGAGACCTTTTGGGTGATGTTTTCTCAACGGGTACTTGAACAGGTTGAAGCACTTTGAAAATCGGAGTTTCTTCCTGAACCCTGATTTTAGCTTCTTCATACTGTTGAGCTAACGAATTGTACACATTTTCTGTAAGATTTCTAATAGAATTCAATCTTTGAAGTTCAGTCTGTGCCCGGTTAGTTAAACTACCCTGATTTTGATCATTAAATTCTGCGACGGCAAGTTGAGCATTCTCAAAACGAGTTCTAGCCTCATTCATTTGCACTTCAATAAATAACAGGTCTTGTGAAGCTTTTTCAATACGATATTCTGTTACATATCTAGTCAGCTCATCTATTGCAAACTGCGTCAAAACAGCTGATGCGTTCGCTTCAGGCATCATCACCGATACAGCTACTACTCCATTTTCTTCGTTAATGGTTACGTTTATCCTGTTTCTCAGGTTCTCGATGATATCAATTTCATTCTTAGAGAGATTTAGAATACCAGAAGGTAAACCATTGTTTTGAGATTCGTCCGAGTTACCTTTAAAAATTGCATCCCTTATTTTGAACGGTAATTCAATTGTATAATCTTTGATTAAACTTAAAATTCCGGGAGAATAGAATTCATCAAAATAGGTGAAAACGGATATAGTCGTATCATAACTGGAAAACTTGACTTCCTGATCCATCATTTTTAGCTGAAATGGCAGACTTTGAACAATATCCGGGTATAAAATTACGCTTATAGAACCACTTCCTCCCTGCATCAGTCCATTCCCGCTAATGCCAAGTAAGCCACTATATTTCTGAAGAGCACTGCCAATTCCTCCGGCAGCTTGTTCGGTCTGAATTTCAGGCATTAATGTTGCTGATGACTTATATTCGACCGGGCTCAAAAAAGCAATAAAGATGCCTATTAAGGCACCATAAGCTGCATATTTGAGTACTTTTGTCCTCTCCGTCCAGATCTTTTTTATTAACTCAATAAGATCAATTCCTTGTCCGGCTTCATCTGAAACCGATTCCTCTATAGGTACAATCTTGTATTCCTGCATTCCAGAAATCCCGTTATTTATGAACTAAACTGAACACCGATCTTAAAATGATGCGCAATGCTTCTCTGTTTTCAGCTTAGATTAATTATTTTTTAATTCGCTTAGTTTTGCGTCATAACAAAGTCTACAATTATATCTGATAAAACACAGTATTTTGCCATCCAGATAGCATTTGATTACACATCTATCAACTCACAAAGTGCATTCAGAGCCTGATCGACGGACCAAACACTTGTATCTATAGTTAGCGCCGGGTTTTTTGGCTCCTCGTGTTCCGCATCAAATCCGGTTAAGCCATTAATCTTTCCTTCTGAGGCTTTCTTATAGAGTCCCTTAGGGTCCCTTTCCTGAGCGGTTTCGGGATCTACTTTTATATAGACCTCGATGAAGTCACCTTCCGGGAATAATTCACGAACAGCATCACGGTCAGCCTTGTAGGGTGAAACAAAGGTGCATAATACGATATTGCCATGCTCGTAGAACAGACGCGCCAGATGACCGACTCTGCGGATATTTTCCGTGCGGTCTTCGGGAGAAAAACCCAAATCGCCGTTGAGCCCATGGCGGACCTGGTCACCATCCAGCAGCATGGTCTGCTTCCCTTCTTCCCAGAGCTTTTGCTCCAGGGCTTTGGCAATGGTGCTCTTTCCGGCACCGGAGATACCGGTAAACCAAAGAACTTTGGCTTTATGGCCATTCTTCTTCTCCCGTTCTTCTCTCGGGATGTTCCAGGGTTCCCAGACAACATTTGGTGAGACCGAAGACTGAGGACCGGAGACCGGGGAAGACTTTTGACGGTTTGGACTTGACTGCTCCGTTGTCGCAGTGTCTGAATTTATATCCTTAGAGACGGTGGAGCCGGCGCGGATCATGCCGGCACCTACCGTTACATTGCTGGCGGGATCGATGATGATGAAGGATCCTGTTTTCTGATTGATCTGATAGGGATCAAAGAAAATGGGCTTTGAACTTTTCACACTGACCCGGCCGATCTCGTTCAGTTCCAGTTTATCGGCATCCTCCTGACTCAGGCTGTCCACATTCATGCGGTAGAACAGATCCGTTATATAAACCTTGGCCGTCTGCGTGGTATGCATGATCACATATTCCTTGTTCAGCTGCATGGCCTCTTCATTCATCCAGCAGAGATAGGCCTCGAACTCATTTCTGATCGTAGGAACATTATTCTTCCGGACGATCATATCCCCTCGGGAAATATCGATCTCATCTTCCATGGTCAGCGTGACGGAGTCTCCGGGAAATGCAGCTTCCAGATTACCATCCCGGGTCACGATCTCCTTAACTCGTGTCGTTTTACCGGAAGGAAGTGCCTTCACTTCATCACCCGGCCGGATATGACCCGATGCAATCCGACCTGAAAATCCTCTGAAATTCTGATTGGGGCGGATCACATACTGTACCGGCAATCGGAAATCGACCACGTTATCCCCTGCATGTACTTTCACATTCTCTAAATGGTGAAGCAAGGTAGATCCCTGGTACCAATCCATCTCCTCAGATTTATCCACTACATTATCTCCTTTCAATGCAGAGATGGGGATGTAGGTGATGTCACTGACACTTAATTTCTTGGCAAAATTACGAAAGTCACCCACGATCTCGTTGAAAGTATCCTCATCATAATCCACCAGATCCATCTTATTGACTGCGACCACCAGGTGCGGGATCTGCAGCAAGGAGGAAATAAAAGCATGTCGGCGTGACTGGGTAAGTAATCCTTTGGAAGCATCTACCAGGATCACGGCCAGGTCTGCCGTGGAAGCGCCGGTGACCATGTTCCGGGTATACTGAGTATGTCCCGGGGTGTCCGCAATGATAAACTTCCTTTTTGGGGTAGCAAAATAACGGTAGGCCACATCAATGGTAATCTTCTGCTCACGCTCCGCTTTGAGACCATCCGTCAGCAATGCCAGATTCACTTCCTCTTCCCCGCTGGATTTCGAGGTCTTTTCAATGGCTTCCATCTGATCCTCAAAGATAGACTTGGAATCATAGAGAAGGCGACCAATCAGCGTGGATTTTCCGTCATCAACGGATCCTGCAGTTGTGAACCTTAAAAGGTCCATATCTAAATATTTGTTGCCGTCTGCTTTGTTATCGGACATGGAAAATTCTTAATGTTAAGTTCTTAATGTTGAATGAAATTGGAAATTGAGAATTAAGCCTTAAGAATTAAAAATATCCCTGCTTCTTCCGGTCTTCCATCGCGGTTTCTGAGCGTTTGTCATCATGGCGGTTTCCTCGTTCCGTTTGGCGGGCGGAGGCTACTTCCTGGATGATCTCTTCCATCGTGGATGCGGTTGATTCTACCGCGCCGGTACAGGTAGCATCTCCAATGGTCCGGAAGCGGACCGTTCGGGTTTCCAGTTCCTCATCTTCCATACGGTTCACATACTCGGTGTCGGCCAGCCATACCCCGCGCCGGTCAAAGACCTTTCGTTCATGTGCAAAATACAAGGACGGGATCTCGATCTCTTCCTGGGCGATATACTGCCACACGTCCATTTCAGTCCAGTTACTCAGAGGAAATACCCGGAAGTTCTCTCCAGGATTTTTCCTCCCGTTAAACAGATTCCATAGTTCCGGCCGCTGATTTTTGGGATCCCACTGACCAAAGATATCTCTGTGAGAGAAAAAGCGTTCTTTGGCCCGGGCTTTTTCCTCATCCCGCCGGCCTCCTCCTAAAGCCGCGTCTACCTGATGCTCCTTTAACGTGTCTAACAGTGTTACGGTCTGTAGTGCGTTACGACTGGCATCGGGGCCGGTCTCTTCCTGTACTTTTCCTTCATCGATCGATTTCTGTACTGAGCCCACGATCAGTTCGACCCCGTATTTTTCAACAAGCTCATCCCGGAACTGAATAGTCTCATCAAAATTATGGCCGGTATCTACGTGCATCAGCGGAAAGGGAATACGCCCTGGGTGAAAGGCTTTCAGAGCCAGGTGAAACATTACAATAGAATCTTTACCACCGGAAAACAAAAGAACGGGACGTTCGAACTGAGCGGCCACTTCCCGCATAATATATATGCCTTCGGATTCCAGTTGTTTAAGATGACTCTTAGATCGTTCTGTCATTAGAATAAATCGTTTTTAGAATAAGTCGTAAATATACGTAATAATCGGTAGGAATTTCAGCCTAATCCGATCACAAAAGAGGGGTTCAATAGGTCCTCTTTATTGTATTCGATTCCGGACTCAAAGATCCCATCTTCAGCTGAATAACGATATACAGCATCCCCGGCTGCCACATCCCATTCCATGGTTGGACCCATTCTCGGATAAAGATCTGCGGTTCCGTCGGCCACCAGGCAGATCTTAAGCGATGAACCGCTTTTGACCCTTTCTTCTACATTAAAACCCTCCTTTTCGAGATAGGCTTCCAGCTCCGGCGACCCGTGAGAACGACTTTCGACTATTTTAATCGGGTGAGACTTATCAACAGGCTCTGAAAAGATTCTCTCTGTCTGCTCACTTCTGCCTTCTGCCTTTTGCCTTCTGAATGATCCTAAACTCTTCTCCGCATAGTACATCAGGTTCATCGCCGGTGCATAAACCACACCCATAACCGGTTTTCGGTTTACCATGAGGGCGATATTTACGGTGAACTCCCCGTTCTTTTTAATGAATTCCTTAGTTCCGTCCAGCGGATCCACCAGCCAGTACCGGTCCCAGTCTTTTCTTTCCGAGAACTCTGGAACTCCTGATTCCTCAGATATGACCGGGGTATCCGGGTCTATTTCCTTTAAACCATCTACAATGTGATGATGAGCTGCAAGATCCGCTTTGGTGAGCGGGGAATTATCATCTTTGCGGTCTACTTTAATATCCAGTGCATAAAAAGCCATTATTTTCTCGCCGGCCTCTTCTGCTAATTTGATTACTTTATTAAGCATTTCGTTTAATTCTTAAGGCTTAAGGTTTTCCCGAAGGTATCCCTTTGGGAAATTCTCAATGTTGGTGCTCACTGCGTTCGCTCTGTTATTAAAATAAGTGAGGAAAGAGAACACGCCCACTAAGAATTATGCATTCAACATTTAAAATTTCTACCCATGAGATTTTAAAGGAATCATTCTTCGATTCTTCAAAAGCTCCAGATCAGTGGCACCAAAGATACCGTGATAACACCTATCATCAAATTCAATGGAAGACCGATCTTCAGGAAATCACTATACTTATATCCTCCCGGACCTAATACCATGAGATTGGTCTGATATCCTACCGGAGTGCTGAAACTTGCGGAAGCTGCTACAATGATGGTCATAGCGAAGGGCATGAAATCGAGTCCCAAGCTTTGTGCGAGTGACAACACGATCGGAAAGACCAGTACTGCTGCTGCATTGTTGGTAATTAATTCTGTCAGCAGCCAGGTGATCAGATAGGTCAAAGCTAATGCTATAAATGGTTTTCCGGTTGCAAATCCAAGCAGTCCACTCGCCATACTTTCCGCTACTCCGCTGTATTGGAGTGCGGCACCAAGACCTAAAGCCGAACCAATTGCGATCAAAACCCTCCAATCTATACTTTCTACCGCCTGACTATACCGGAAACACCCGGTTAGCAGTAAAAACCCTCCGGCTACAAAGGCCGATTCCAGCATACTCAGTATACCGGTTGAAGCAAGTACAACCATAGCAATAAGAGAGATAATTGCCAGTCCTGACTTTTCGTAGGTGACAGGAGCCGAATCTTCAATTGCACTTACCAGATAAAAGTCCCCGGCATTTCGATACTGCTTTATAAAATTAGGATGAGCCTCTATTAAAAGTACATCACCATTCTTCAATGTAATTTCACCCACTTTTTGATCGATCCTCTCGCCGGATCTGGAAACGGCAAGTACTACCGCATTATAGCGCTCTCTGAATCCTCCTTCTTTTATCGTTCGTCCTACCACCGGATTTGAACGAGAGACCACCGCCTCAATCAGCTTTCGCTCTTTACGGGGGCTATCCAGTTTAAATACCTGATCGGTTGCTGGCATAAGCCCCGGACTCTTTTGCAGATCCACTATGGAATCCACGATACCGGTAAATATCAGTCGATCACTACCGATCAATTTTTCATAGGGTCCTACCGCCGGAATTATTCTTTCTCCCCTTTGAATTTCTGTAAGAAACAACCCGGGTAGGTTTCTTAATCCAGCTTCATCCACCGTTTGGCCATCCATCAGGCCTTTGTCCTCTACGATCATTTCGATAGTATATTCTTTGGGATCTTTAAAGGTATCCATACTAGATCCACGGTCCGGCAGAAGAAGATCACCAAATATAAAAAGGTAGATAAAACCGGCAATGGCCACAGGAATTCCGATCCATGCCGGCTCAAATAAACCCAGAGACCGGGTACTTGCTTCTTCAATAAGCAGTCCATTCAAGATCAGGTTGGTACTGGTTCCTATAAGTGTACAGGTCCCACCGAGAATAGCTGCATAACTTAAGGGTATCAGTATCTTGGAAACAGGGATACCGGTTTTTTTACTCCATCGTTCTATGGCCGGAATAAAGGCTGCTACGATCGGAGTATTGTTCAAAAAGGCACTCATTAACATGACCGGACTCATTATCTTAAGCTGAGCCAGTTTAACAGTTTTTGTATTTCCCATCACCCGTTGCGTGATATAATGTACTGCTCCGGTTTCTCTTAAACCTGCAGCTACCACATAAAGTGCACCAACGGTTAATAATCCCTCATTAGAAAATCCCGATAAAGCTTCAGATACCGGAAGAGTACCGCTGACCATCAAAACCGCCAGTCCGGCCAGCAGGATCATATCGATAGAATAGGAAGTGAATACCATTAATCCCAGGCAGGATACAATAACAACAATTACGATCAAGGATTCTATTCCCATATACAAAGAAACTACTGGAATTATCAACGATTTTAGGATGTGATAATATAGGAATAGGTATCCACAATGCATATTAACCAATTCGCAATTCTAAGGGCTAGATTTTATTGGTGTTCACCCATGAACAAAACATAATTTATGAAGATCTTAGATACCCAATCCTCGATGTATCCTGACTACTCAATAACCCTATTACAGCGAGCGGAAGCGAGCAAAGGGTATGTCATCCTAAGCCCGAGCTTGGTAACGAGGTCAGATGAATTGGAAAATTAATAATCCCAAAGCTAGGCTTTGGTAATCTGCCCCTCAAACCGTTCTTCGATACCTTTAAAGGAATTTCTAGTATCCACAATGCAGTCGGACCATTGGATCAGTTCCCGGTAATCGATATCGGAGTGATTGGTCGAGATCAGCACCGCATCATAGGATGCAATGACCTCTTTGTTCCATTCCACAGACTTTGTTCCGGTCCACTCGGCATGCTCTCTTGTGGGAGTAATCAAAGGTAAATAAGTATCATAGTAGTCTGTTTCGGCTCCGTTTTCTTTGAGCAGATCCAGCAGCTTAAAGGTCGGAGACTCGCGCATATCGTCCACATTGGGTTTGTAGGCCAGACCTATGACCAGCACTTTCGAACCGTTTAACGCTTTTTTATGCTTGTTCAACGCCATGGCGGTCTTCTGGATCACATATTCCGGCATGTTGGTGTTGATCTCTCCTGCCAGCTCGATAAACCTTGTGTTCTTCTCAAATTCCCGGGCTCTCCAGGTCAGATAAAAGGGGTCGATAGGAATACAGTGGCCGCCCAGTCCCGGACCGGGAGTAAACTTCATATAACCAAAGGGCTTGGTGGCTGCAGCTTCGACCACTTCATGAATGTCGATACCCATCTTATCATAGACTACCTTCAGTTCATTCACCAGTGCAATATTTACCGCACGGAATACATTCTCCGTGATCTTCACGGCTTCCGCGGTCTTGGTATCCGAGACCGGTACGGTCTGAACGATCGAAGTATCATATAATGCGGTGGCCAGCTTAAGAGCGTCTTCCCCATGACCTCCCACTACTTTCGGGATCTTTGCCGTGTTGAAGTCTGCATTGCCGGGATCTTCTCTTTCCGGCGAATAGGCCACGTAAAAATCTTTTCCGGCTTTCAGCCCTGATGCTTTCTCCAGGATCGGGATCATCAGCTCTTCGGTGGTCCCCGGCCAGGTGGTGGACTCCAGGATGACCAGCTGACCTTCCCTTAGATATTTCGCTACTGTTTCCGTGGTATTCACCACATAGGTCATGTCCGGCTCGCGGTGCTGGTCCAGGGGAGTCGGTACACAAAGCAATACAGCGTCCGCTTCAGGCAGTCTGGAGAAGTCTGTGGTAGCATCACAGAGGGCTGACCCTGCGAGTTCGCCCATCATTTTATCTCCAAGATGCTTGATGTAGGATCTCCCCTCATTAATGCAATTCACCTTATTTTCATCTACATCGAAACCTAACACAGGCATTCTGTTAGAATGGAAGGTCCACATAAGGGGTAGCCCTACATATCCCAGGCCAACAATACCAATGGTATATTCTTTGGATTCGATCTTCTGAAGTAACTTCTCAATAGCCATTATAACCTAAACAATATTCAAATTTTTAGAGTGCGGAAGATAATGTTTATCAGAGGCTTTCGTAAATATATTATGGAGAATTAAAATGAATTATGAATTCTTAAGGCTTTGCCATAGGCATCCCTTTGGGAAATTTTTAATGGTGGTGTTCACAGCGTTCACCATATTTTTTTAACAAAAAAGTGAGCGTAGCGAACACCTCCATTGAGAACTAAGAATTAAGAACTGAGAATTTCCACCACGGAATCTATGACCCTTTTCTGATCTTCTTCCGAAAACATCCCTCCGATGGGTAACGAGAGCACTTCATCGGTTAACCGGTCGGTGATGGGGAGTTCCACGTGGTTGTAGGCAGAACCGTAAACCGGAAGCCGGTGACTGGGTACCGGATAATAGATCATAGTGCTGATGCCTTTTTCCTCTAGCTTTTGAGCAAGCTCATCCCGGTCCATACCGGTCACCCTGACCGTATATTGATGATATACATGTCCGGCATCTTCAGGAGTGGGTGGAATAATTCCGTCCATATCAGCAAATGCCCGGGTATACCGTTCTGCCACTGCCCGCCGGTGACTGTTAAATGCCTCAATATGATTCAAACGTACATCCAGTAAGGCAGCCTGAAGGGTGTCGAGACGGGAATTATAACCCAGCATCTCATTTCTGTATTTTTTTAATGAACCATGGGACCGCAGCTTCCGGCAGAGTTCTGCCAGCTCATCATCATCGGTCACGATCAGACCCCCGTCTCCGAATCCTCCCAGATTCTTGGAAGGGAAAAAAGAATAGGCTCCCAGCTGACCTATGGACCCTAGTTTCTGCCCTTTTCCGGTTCTTGAACATTTCCCGTGACATTCCAGGCAGGTGATCTCATAGCTTGCTCCGAATGACTGCGCACAGTCTTCGATCACCAGCAGGTCATGCTTTTCCGCGATCTCCATGATGCGAGACATTGCAGCCGGTCTGCCATATAAGTGAACGGGCATGATGGCTTTGGTTCGTTCCGAGATCTTTTTCACGATCTCATCCGGATCCACGTTATAGGTCTTTTCATCAATATCTGCAAAGACGGGTTTGGCTCCCACCATCGAAATGGATTCCGCTGTGGCGAAGAAGGTAAATGAGGTTGTGATCACTTCATCTCCTTCTCCTATACCTGCTGCTCTTAATGCAATGACCAGGGCATCGGTACCTGAATTGACTCCAATAGCGTGTTTGCTTCCCAGGTATTCCGCTACATGTGCTTCAAATTCCTTCACCTCGGGACCCATGATAAACCGTCCGTGATCCATCACCTTATGGTAGGCCGCATCCAGGTCTTTTCGCATTAAGTCTATTTCAGGGGCCAGATCCAGTATGGGAATCGATCTCATTGCTCCTTCCTTCTTTTCGCACTTTCGTAGATCCTTTCAATGATATCCACCACTTTGAGTCCCTCGAGGGCGTTGGTGGTTATATCTCCCCGGTCTTTGACCACATCCACCACATTCTGTATCACGAAATGGTGATTCTGAGCCGATCCTTTGTAGGCCCCGTAATCGTTGCCGGGATTGGTAGGCTCCAGCTCGGGCATCTCATAATCCTGAATGTTACAAAGCTCCACCTTGTCCATATACTGTCCGCCGATCTTGACCGATCCTTTTTCGGCGATGATGGTCATACTGCTTTCCATATTCTGCTGCCAAACCGAGGTAGAGAAATTGATACAGCCCATCCCTCCCTCTTCAAAAGTGAACTGAGCCAGCCCGGAGTCTTCAAAATCGGTCAGATCCTTGTGGTTGAAATCCGCAGTCCTGCAGGTAATGTCTTTTATATCTCCGAAGAGCCAGTACATGATATCCACGAAATGAGAAAACTGGGTGAACAGCGTACCGCCGTCCAGTTCTTTGTCCCCATGCCAGCTGTCCTTGGTATAGTATCGTTTATCGCGGTTCCAGTAACAGTTCAGCTGTACCATGTAGATATCACCCAGCTTGCCGGAATCCACCACCTCTTTGATCCATACGGATGGCGGCGAATAGCGGTTCTGCATCACTCCAAAAACCTGACGGTTTGCCTGAAGGGACGTGTGGATCAGTTTTTCAGCATCCGATCGGTTCAGTGCCAGCGGTTTTTCCACCACAACGTGCTTTTTCCGTAACAGACACTTCATTCCCTGCTCGGCATGCAGCCCGTTCGGGGTACAGATACAGATCACATCGGCATCGGGTTCATCATTCAGATAGTCTTCCAGGGCGGTATAAAAAGGCACATCATATTGCTCGATCCCCAGTTCAGATCGGTCTTTGATATCGATCAGAGCCACCAGCTCCGACTCTGGATTACGGCTGATCATCTCAGCATGCCGTTTACCTATATGGCCGCATCCCACTACCGCAAATCGTACGTTCTCGTCTGTTGACATTATTCCTCTACCCTTTATTACTGCGGGTTACCTGATGCTCTTTCAGTTCATATTCCTGTCCGCTTTCGGGACATGTTGCATTTCCGTATTCATCAAATTGCAGCCGGTGACCATATTCACTCACCCAGCCGATCTGCTGCCCCGGATTCCCCACTACCAGCGCATAGGGCTTCACTTCTTTGGTGATCACCGCTCCGGCTCCGATCATGGCATAAGCCCCGATCTCATTACCGCATATGATGGTTGCATTCGCACCTATACTGGCCCCTTTACGAACCGGTGTCTGCTGATATTCGTCTCTTCTCACCACGGCACTCCGGGGATTGATCACATTGGTAAATACCATGGAGGGTCCCAGGAATACATCATCTTCGCATTCTACGCCGGTATAAATGGATACGTTATTCTGCACTTTCACATTCCGTCCGAGCTTTACTTCCGGAGAAACTACCACATTCTGGCCGATATTGCATTCCGGTCCGATCACCGCATCTTTCATGATATGCGAAAAATGCCAGATCTTCGTCCCATCCCCGATAGAACAGCCCTCATCGATGACCGCGGTTTCATGTGCAAAGTAATTTTTCATGTGTGTGATGATAGGCATTTTAGGAGATAAGTAACAGAGCCTGCCAAAGGCAGGCAGACCGAAGACCGAAGACCGAGGACCGAAGACCGGGGCCGACGGTCGTTTGCGCTTTGCGCAAACAGCGACTTTTAGTTGAATGGATCAATCCTTCTTCTACGGTTAACGATCCGGATTCCTCCATCGGGTATCTTTGGAATTCTTCATTTCAGGTTCTCAGCTTGTTTATAAAATGATTCCGCTGTCTATCCGGATGATAAGGTAAAATTAGATACAAACAGTTTGTAAGTATTATGATATGCTTGGCTCTAACATATAAAGACTGCAATAAAATGTATTATAAATTCGAAAAACTCAGGGTTTGGAAGCAGGCTTTGGTTGTTATAAATAGGATATATGACTTGAGCAATAAACTTCCGGATAAAGAAAAGTATAATATAAACTCACAGATCGTCAGGGCAGCGACGTCTGTGGCATTAAATATAGCCGAAGGATCAACTTCGCAATCTGATAGTGAACAACAAAGATTCATCAGTTATTCTATCAGGTCTCTGCTCGAAGTAATTGCCTGCCTGAAGATCCTTGAAGAAAGAGAATATGCTAAAACGTATTCAAACGATATTAAACAGATCAGAAACAACGCGGATACATTATTCATCAGCCTGCAGGCATTTCGTAAAGCACTCAAATAAGATAATTATCCCTTAGGCGTATTTTGCGCAGGGCGCAAAAGACCGGGGCGGCTTCGGTCCTCGGTCACCGGTCTTCGGTCCTTTTACCACATTTAAAGTGTAAATGTGTGGTAAAACATTATTTTAGTTATTGTAACTAATGCTTCAGCGACCTATGAATATTTTCAAGAACCGGACCTTACGATGGGTTTTACTGACCATCGGTCTTTGTTCCATCATTATTTTAACGGGTATGAACGTGTATTCCCTGTACAATCTGAGGGATAACATGGTCAATACCGAAGAGACCCGACAGATCGAACAGGTGCAGAACCTGACCTCCGCGATCCGCCTGGAAATGATCGGCCCTTTCCGCGGGATCAATCAGATGGAGCTGGAACCCATGGAACGAGTGATCCTGGAAGACCGTGTCTTTCCTAAACGTTTACAGGAGAAGATCGAGGCAGGGTATGAGAGCCCGATCTATACCGATATCTATTTCACACCCGAAAACGTAAATCCCTGTGAGCCGGAACAGTCAATTTACCTCTATGATCATCGCAACAAAAAACTGATCGAGGAAGATACCTATCCGGCGATCGTATGCGACGGTGTGGGCCTGGTCCGGACCAAGGCCAAGATACAGCTCAATGATTTTGAGTACCGCTGGAATAACATAATCGAATTCGAAACCCACCGGAGTTTCAATATTGCCTTGCTGAACCTGAGTGAAAGCCGGGTCATTGGTTATATCACGGCCGTGATCGATCCTGATTATGTAGTTGATGAGGTGATCTCTCCTCTGATCTCGGACTACTTTGGCAAAGCCAATGAAACCGGTACGGTTGTGTGGTTACGCGACTGGGCCCGGAATGAGATCCTGGCTTCCTCTGATCCTACCGTAACTTATGACCGCGAACTGGTGAATGAAAGCGAGAGCTTTCCCGGATTGTTCGACAACTGGATCCTGAACATTAATTTTCAGGACCTGCCAGTGGAGCAGGCTTATACCTCCAACCTGATCAAAAATTTGGTGGTGCTGGGCGTAGGAATGGTCTTTGTATTCGGAGCCATGATATTCATGTTTCTTACCGCACAGCGGGAACGGGAACTGTCCCAGCGTCAGGCCGAATTCATTGCCAATGTAACTCATGAACTTAAAACCCCTCTGGCTGTGATGCAGGCTGCCGGAGAGAACATTCAGGACGGACGCGTCACCGAACCGGACCGACTGCAGAATTACGGGCGTCATATCTATAATGAATCCATAAGGCTCCGATCTATGATCGAGAAGCTGCTGGATGTAGCCAAGGTGGATTCCGGACAGGCGGTCGTAAAGCCCGTCAACACCTCCCTTAACGAACTGCTGGCTAAGTATCTGGATGAGAATACAAGTTACCTCAAGGAAAAGGGTTTTGAAGTAACCTTTGAATCAGCAGATGCGGATCCCTATTGCATGGTCGATCCGGATAGCCTGGAAACGGTGATCAATAATCTCACCGAAAATGCGGTCAAATACAGTACCGATAACAAATACATCGGTTATAAGGTCTTTGTGAAAAACGACCGGGCGGGATTGATCGTGGAAGATCATGGGGTAGGTATCCCGAAGCATGACCTCAACAATATCTTTAAGAAATTCTACCGGGTTGAAGATACCCTGATCGCAAAAACCAAAGGCCACGGACTGGGGCTCAGTATTGTAAAAAACATGGTTGAACTCAATAACGGGCACATTAAAGTGGAGAGTTCTGTTGGCAAAGGATCAAAGTTTATTGTAACATTCCCCGTCAGTGCCGCTGCCGATACTTCGGAATCAACGGTGATCAACAAGGAAAACACATTGGAGACCGTATAATGTCGGATAAAAAAACAAAGATCCTGGTCGTGGAAGACGAACCGAGCCTTATATTCACCCTGCGTGACACCCTCGAAAGTGAAGGCTATGAAGTTTTTGTGAGCGAAGAAGGAACAGGAGCTTTGGAAATGGCTAAAGAGCATGAGCCCGATCTTATGATCCTGGATATCATGCTTCCCGGCAAAAGCGGTTATGAGATCGCTGAAGAAGTACGTGCATCTAAAATGACCTTTCCTATCATTATGCTGACTGCCAAAGATCAGGAAGTCGATAAGGTGAAAGGACTTAATGTCGGTGCTGATGACTATCTCACCAAGCCTTTCGGAGTGAAAGAGCTGCTGGCCCGTATTCAGGCACGGCTTCGACGTAAAGGCACTTATTCCAGCTCAAATGAAGTGGATATCCTGAAACTGGGCCCGATCAATGTAGACCTGATGGAATCCGTAGTGGAGCGCCCCGACGGTGAAGAGATCGAACTGACATCCAGGGAAGTGGAACTGATCCGTTACCTGCTGAAAAGTGCGAACGAACCGGTTTCCAGGGATGAGTTGCTTGAAAAAGTATGGCGCTACGAGTACAGCACCAATACCCGTACCGTAGATGTGCATATCTCAAAACTGAGAGCTAAGATCGAGGTCACTCCGGAAGATCCGAGATACCTTATCACGCTGCACGGCGTGGGTTATATGCTTAAGACAGGCTAAAGCCTGTCTGACCGCGGACCGGGGACCGAAGACCGGGGATGACGCAGCTTTTACCCGTCGCTTCCGACGGGTAAAGATGACTAATAGCTGTTCGGCTGCTTCCGGCTGTTGCGCATATTAAGTTACAGCTCTTCACTCCATACCGGTATCAGAAATTCCTAGATCGTTTGCAGTGAAATCATTTTGATGTTTTCATTGTCTTATGCCTGAAAAGCATAGCCCTGGCACTTTAATATCCCATTTATCTTAGACTGAGCCTTAACACAACATTTTCCAACGCTTCCGACGGGTAAAGATGACTAATAGCTGTTCGGCTGCTTCTGGCTGTTGCGCTAACTCTGTAACTTAGAAAATCAAAACCTTCTCGATTTTCTGCCAAAGCGGCTAAACCATACAATAAAGCCGGTTACAGGTAATGAGGTACTGATCAGGCTGGCAAGGAAGGCCAGCAATCGTCCGGGCCAGCCCCATACCGACCCGGTATGAATATCATAGATCCTGGCCGCCAGTTTTGCTCCGTCGGATTGATCACGGTAGTCTTCGCTGCTGATCAGATCTCCGGTTTCGGGATCAAAGTACAGGGCACTCTCCTTAAAACGAACCTTTTCATCCGGCCGCACGACCGCTTTCAGGGGATCCTCAACTCGCTCCGACAAGATAAAGGTGATGCTCCAGGCATCCGGATACCTCTCCCATGCTTTTTGATAGACTCTTTCGAAGGGCTTCAGATCTACGGATACTTCCGGTTCAGGCCGGTCAAAACGTTGCACGTTTTCCGCCGGGGTCCTGTACCCCTCTCCTGCCAGCATATTCAGGCTTTTTTCTACGGTACCGGGGAAAGCCCAGTATAAACCGGTAAATCCTATGATCACTGCAACAAGCGAAGAATAAAATCCCAGCACATTATGAAGATCATAATAGGTTCTTTTACTGCCTTTGTCGGTGGTGATCCTGAAACTCCTGGTGAGCCCGGTCTCATTCCATTTACGCGGCCACCACAAAAAGATCCCCGTACCTAACATAAACAGAAAGATCACCGTGGACCATGCTGTAAGGGGCCGGCCGATCCTCGTGGAGAATAACAGACTCTTATGTATAGCTTTTATAATATGGAAGAAGGTGAATTCTTCATTGACCCTACCCAGGTTTTCTGCGGTATAAGGATCCACATACATGGACCGATGGATCACCGTCTCCCCGAAATAAGAAGTTGCTGCTGTATTTTCTGCCTGTTGCACTGCCTTCCAGCTACGGGATGGATCACCGTAAGTGGCAAGAGCAATCTCAAGGTCCCTCTCACCGAGCTCCTCCTCTATAAACGAGACGATATCGGCGGGAGATTTTATCCGTTCATCGGGCGACGCTGCATAAATGAGTTCCTGACGAAAGAGGTCCTTTAATTCAGGTTCAAATACATAGATACATCCGGTGAGTCCGAGCACAAATACAATAGTCCCGGTGAATAACCCGATCCACCGGTGCAGAAATAAAATGACAGATTTAAAGGTCATATCCCGGGATAGAGGCTATTCGGCATTCAAGGTAATATCGATCTCCCTCTGGCCTGCATAATAATTAGGATCCAATTTCAACTCGGGATCCTGAGACAGATCAAGCGTCATAAACAGCCAGTCATCCTGCTTTGGATTCAGCCTGAACTCGCTACCGTTTATCGTCACATCCACCGGCATATTAAATCCTTCGATAGCGTTACTCCAACGATAGCGGATCCCTCCGTCTATGAATACATATTCCAGCGTGGGGACACGGGTATCTCTCAGGTACTGATCAAATACCGGCTGCAGATCTATATTCAGCATTTCGATCATGTAATTTTCGATCTGCTGTGTAGTAACGGTCTGATGATAGAATTCTTTGTTCAGCCCCCGGATCACCGATCTCCAACGTTCGTCATTATCGGTGAGCTGACGGATAGTATGCAACATACTTGCTCCTTTATAATACATATCTCCGGACCCTCTGTTTCGCACTCCGTATTTGCCGATGATCGGTTTATCATTTTTGATATTCAACCGGGAGCCGATTACATATTCACTGGAGGCTTCTTTTCCGTACAGGTAATCCAGGTAAAGGTTTTCCGCATAGTTGGTGAATCCTTCATGTACCCACATATCTGCTACATCTTTGTAGGTGATGTTATTGGCGAACCACTCATGGGCCGACTCATGGATGATGATAAAATCGAATTTCATTCCCCAGCCTGACTCACTCAGGTCCCTGCCCCTGTAGCCGTTGCGGAATCCGTTGCCATAAGTCACCGATGACTGATGTTCCATTCCCAGGTAGGGTGCCTGCACCAGCTTAAAGCCATCCTCGTAGAAGGGATAAGGACCCATCCAGTATTCAAAGGCTTCCATCATAGGGATCACCTGCTGAAACTGTTCTCTTGCACGTTCTTCATCTTCCCGGAGCACATAATAATCCAGGTCCAGTTCTCCTTTTTCACCCAGATAGGATCCGCTAAAATGTACGTAGTCCCCGATATTGAGGTTCACTCCGTAATTGTTGATCGGGTTGCTTACAAACCAGTGCCAGGTTTTCGTACCATCATCCAGTTCATCCACTCCCCTCAGCCTGCCATTAGAGACATCCATCAGATCTTCCCGGACATTCACACTGATCAGCATGCTGTCTACTTCGTCGTACATATGATCTTTATTCGGCCACCAGATACTGGCTCCTATCCCCTGGTTGGCCGTAGCCACAAATGGTTTTCCGTTAGCATCTTGCTGCCAGGTGATCCCTCCATCCCAGGGTGGCCGGGGTGCCACTACCGGACTCCCTTCAAATTCAACCAGCACCTCATTTACCTCGCCCATAACCGGAGCCTGATCCAGCTCTACGAAATAGACGGCTCCTTCCCGCTCAAATGGAAGTTCATTCCCTTCTCTGCTGACCCTGGTGATCTTCATCGGTTCCTGCAGATCGATCTGAAGCGTGCTTTCCCCTTCTTGCAGCACTTTATACTGAACCAGGTTCGAACCGATGAGCATCCGCTCATCAATATCTACTTTAACAGAAAGGTGATAATAGGTCAGATCCCACCATGCCCGCTCAGGAGTAATGGATCCACGAAGGGTATCCTGTCGGGTGAAGTCCTGGGCTTTGAGAGGATTGATGAATAGTGCAGCACTAATAAGTAATATTAAGTATCGAAGCATGGAGGAATTAAAGATTAAAAATTAAATATTAAAAATGGATTTAGAAGTCTGAAGTCTGAAAATAAAGAAACTGAGCGGAGTGAAGACCATCATTCTTAATTTTTAATCTTTAATTCTTAATTAGTAACAAAAAAGGCTCCGACAGTTGATCTATCGAAGCCTTAAATAAATTTCAGATCTTATGATCTAGAACCCTGGAACCACATCTACCCTGAACATGGTATCCAGTAATGTTACTGAGAACATCAGGATAAAAAAGGTTGCTGCTCCTATCAGAAGCATCGTATTGAATTTCACATCCCAGTACAGATTCATGAAGAATGCTGCTACCAGAAATGCTTTGATCAGCGCAATGGATAGCGCAAATACTATGTCAAACGGTGATGGGATCGGTACAAATTTACCGAATACCACGGTGATAACGGTCAGGAAGAGTAGTGCTATACCTACTGCCCAAAGCTGACCTGCGGTCGAAATATGATGTTCGTGATTATGCTCGCTCATGCTTTGCCTCCTGTCATTCGATTAAATAAAGTAGCGGGAATAAGAAGATCCAGATAAGGTCAACAAGGTGCCAGTAAAGGCCTGTGATCTCAACCGGAGTATAGTATTCACTGCTGAATTCGCCTTTCACACTGCGACGGTAGATCCAGAAGATCAGGCCAATACCTACCAGTACGTGAAGGGCGTGAACGCCGGTCATCATATAGTAGATACTGAAGAATACCGAGGCTTTAGGATGTTCAAATCCGGTGTAGGTGTACCATTCACCCGGGAAGATCCCCAGTTCAAACTTGTGTGAGTATTCAAAGGCCTTAATGACCATAAACACACAGGCAAGCGCGATGGTGATTAGCAGGTTGATGCGTAGTCCGCGCTGCTGATCTTTCTGAGCAGAGCGGATCGCCATTGCAACCGTTAAACTACTACCGATCAGAACCGCAGTGTTTACGGCACCCCACAGGGTATTTAATTCATGTGATGCTTCCTGAAAAAGATCCGGGTACCATGCCCTGAAAACGATATAGGCACAGAAGAGTCCTCCGAAGAACAGGATCTCATTTACCAGAAACACCCACATTCCCATTTTAGCCGCATCAAACTGCTGATCGGAATCAACAAAGTGATGATGCAAATGCGCGGGGTGTGTTGTCGAATGATTCGCCATTATATCCCGATGATTTTAATTGGTTGTTACTTTTGATTCTTTTACGTCGGTCTCTTCACCGTGTCCGTTGTGCGATACTGCCAGTCCAAGCTGGAATTCTTCCATCGGCTTGTGATAGTCGTATGGACCATGGATCACAACCGGTGTGTGATCAAAGTTATGGAAGTCGGGTGGTGAAGTTGCCTGCCATTCCAGTCCGCGGCTGTTCCATGGATTAGAGCCGGCTTTCTTACCTCTCCAGAGAGAGTGCAGCAGGTAGAAAAGAGTGATGAACAGTCCCAGTCCCAACACATACGACCCAATGGTGGATGTCTGGTGGAATGGAGTGAACTGATCAATGTAGTTGTAATATCTTCTTGGCATTCCCTGTGCTCCCATTACAAACTGTGGGAGGAAGGTAAGGTTGAAACCGATGAATACCAGCACAGCAGAGATCTTGCCCCATACTTCACTGTACATCTTACCGGTCATCTTAGGCCACCAGTAATGCAGCCCTGCCAGTAAGGCCATCAGCGTACCACCCATCATCACATAGTGGAAGTGAGCGACTACATAGTAGGTGTCGTGCAGGTGAATGTCAGCTGACAGAGAACCCAGCATGATCCCTGTAAATCCTCCAATGGAGAACAGGAATAGGAAAATGAATACATAAAGCATCGGTGTCTTCATCTCGATCGATCCCTTATACAGTGTAGCTACCCAGTTCAGGATCTTGATACCGGTAGGGATTCCTACCAGGAAGGTCAGGAAGGAGAACACGGTTGTTGCCACGGCAGATTGTCCGGAAGTGAACATGTGGTGTCCCCATACCAGGAAGCCAATAAAGGCAATAGCCAGAGATGAAAGGGCGATCGCCCAGTACCCGAAGATATGCTTTTTGGAAAAAGTGGTGATCACTTCAGAGATAATACCGAATCCGGGTACGATCATAATGTATACCGCCGGATGCGAATAGAACCAGAAGAAGTGCTGGAAGAGAACCGGGTCTCCCCCGTTGGCCGGGTCAAAGATACCCAGTCCCATGAAACGCTCCATAGTGAGCAGTAATACAGTGATCGCCAGTACCGGAGTAGCCAGTACCTGAATGATACTGGTAGCATACAGCGCCCAGATATTCAGTGGCAGCTTAGACCAGGTGATACCCGGTGCTCTGAGCTTGTGAATAGTGGTGATGAAGTTGGTACCGGTCAGGATCGAAGAGAACCCTAGGATAAACACCCCAAGTGTTACCCAGATCACACTGGTGGTGGTAGTAGTTGAATACGGAGTGTAAAAGGTCCATCCGGTATCCAGACCATTGTTGAAAAGTGCAATGAAGGTAAAGATCGCACCGATCACGTATATGTAGAAACTTGCAAGGTTCAGCCGCGGGAAGGCTACATCCTTCGCTCCCACCTGCATCGGTAAAATAAAGTTACCCAGTGCTGCAGGTATAGACGGAACCAACACAAAGAATACCATGATCGCCCCGTGCAGGGTAAATATCTGGTTGTAGGTATCGGCTTCGATAAAAGTTTTGGCCGGGGTCCATAATTCGGTACGCAGAGCCAGTGCCAGTAATCCTCCCAGCAGGAAGAAGAACGCAACGGCTCCCAGGTACATCAGTCCGATCTTCTTGTGATCAACCGTAGTCAGCCATGCCCATAGCCCCTTCTCGTCGGTCAGGTAGGTATTCTTGGGATCTTCAGCCGGCTTGAACCGCTTTACCTGTAATTTTTTGATATTAGATGATACTTCAGCTGTTGCCATATCAATTCAGTGTTTTGATGTATTCAATAATGTCGGAGATCTGCTCGTCGGTCAGGCGGCCCTCATAGCTTGCCATCTGATTCTGATATCCTTCAACGATCTTGGCAGAAGGATCCAGGATAGACTCGCGGATATAGTTTTCATCTACGGTGATGGTGCTTCCGTCTGCAAGTCGCTCTTCTCTTTCCCAGAGTCCCTGGAAAGTTGGTCCGATCAGATCGGATCCATCCTGAGAGTGACAGGTTACACAACCCTGCAGCTGCACCAGATTTTCTCCTCTTTCAACAGGAGTTCCACCGCCACCGGTTCCCTGCTTAGCCAGCCAGGTCTCGAAATCTTCCGGTTCATGTACGATCACTTTGGCTAACATATTGGAGTGGGAAGTTCCGCAGTATTCCGTACAAAAGACCTGTGATTCACCGGCTTCTTCTGCCTGGAACCATACAAAGGTGTATCGGTTCGGGAGCACATCATGCTTTATACGGTATTCCGGAACATAGAAGGAATGAAGCACATCCTGTGACTTCATCACCAGCTTCACGGGTTTACCGGCAGGTACGTGTACTTCATTTGCGATCTGAGCACCGGTATTATAGTTGAAGGTCCAGCCCCATTTGAATCCGGTTACCTGGATCTCATAAGCATCATCAGGTACGGTATTCAGATTAAGCCAGCCTTTGTAACCCCAGCCAAATACTACCATAACCAGCAGCAGCGGGATCACAGACCATGTGATCTCAAGTTTGTTATTGTGAGTGATTACCGGAGTCTTATCGTCTTCGGATCTGCGGCGATACTTGACAGCAAAGTAAATGAGGGCAAATGTGATCCCTACAAGAAAGATCAGACTTACTTCATTAACAAAATGTATCAAGGCATCGGTAGTTGCACCGGTCGCCGGAGACTTAAGTTCCGGCAACATAAAATCGAATATCCTGCCCATTAAATAACTTCCGTTTTGTTTGTTGAATTATTGCGTTTTTCGCGAAGCCAAAGAAGCCCGAGGAATATACCGAGAAATATCAGTGTAGCCAAGCCACCTAACTTCATAATATTTATTGCTACGGGAGCGTAGCTATCTGAATCGGGGTCATACTGATAGCAGTACATGACCAGTCTTTCAACCGTACTCCCAATTTTTCCGTCGACCGATTCCGAGAGTGCATTGCGCACATTAAACTCATCATATTTAATTCCATACAGGTAGCGGGTGATCAATCCTTCGGGACTCAGAAACATGATCGCTGCCGGATGTGCATATTCTCCGGTGTCTTCGATCTCGTTATACTGGAAACCCACTGCGTTGACCAAACTATCGATCGCTGCCTGTTTTCCTGTCAGGTAATACCAGCCCTTTCCTTTGGACGTATCACCCAGTTTAGAAATATATTTTTCCTTTGCCCTTGCGGCCACTTCTGCATTTTCTTTCGGGTCGATGGAGAATGAGATCACTATTAATTCCTCTCCCGGCTTCCATGCCAGTTCATCGATCACATTGACCATTCCGTCAATAACCAGTCCGCATAACATCGGACATTCATAGTACAGAGGGTTCAGTAAAACCGGCTTCCCCTCCTCAAAAAGATCACCTATTCGTACACTGTCGCCTTCGGATGTAGCAAACTGCAGATCCATAGGAATGGTATCACCTAACTTCTCTTCGATACCTACGCCTTGCAGCGCTTCGGGCTGCTGCTGGTTCAGCTGTGCATCAGCTGTACCGGATACAGAAAGCACTGCAAGCGTAACAATGGCTGACAGTGCAAAGCGTCTCATATAAACTTGATGAATTTATTCGGCTATCTTTGTGATAGCGCTGTCGATAGGGATTCGATAGATCCCCTGTTCAGGGTCTATAACCCCATAGCTGTTTAATTGCTCTTCCTGTTCTGCTTCCAAAGCAGTGATATCATAGTAGATACTCTCAGAAGAGACTTCTTTTTGAATTTCAAACAGACTGTACTGCGAGAAATATACCAGTGATATAACAAAGATAACCACCAGTGCGGTTCCGAAAGATGACCAGAAGATCAGTTTACTGTAATTGAGTTCATCACTCATTACACCGGATCCAATAGAAACGATGGTATCGTCGTCTTCAAGTGCGATCTCCACATCTTCTCCTTCCGGAGCTGCATGATGAGCATCACCATGCGATTCAGAGGTCGCTTCAGGCACTTTCGCACTGAATACAGATGCAGCACCGGCATTCAGTTGTGTTGACCATTCGATGATCTCTTCTTCGCTGACATTATATTTTTCAGCGATCTCCTGGATCACTTCACGGCTTTCTGCTATCGCTGCAAGAGCAACTTTGGCTTTAAAATCTGAGCTGTACTTATCTGACATGGATCAGTAATTATTGATGATATGATTTAGACAGACAATCGTCTAGTTTCGGATCGTTAACCGGGATCATCTTGTGCTTCTTAAAGCGACTAAAGAATAATCCGAAGAATACACCACCCAGTCCCAGGAAGGTTGTGATATCCATCCAGCTGAAGTGGATGCCGTGCTCATACAGCACCGGCAGTGCGATCCAGTGAATTTCGAAGAAGTGTATGATCAATACAAGCGCTGATACAATACCCAGGATCTTTCTGCTGTGCTTAGATTCTCTGTTGAGCAGTACCAGGAATGGCAGTGCAAAACGGAACAGCAACAGTGAATAGGCAATGTACTTCCAGCTGCCTTCCAGTCTGTGATAGAACCACAGGGTCTCTTCCGGAAGGTTCGCATAATAGATCAGCAGGAACTGAGAGAATGCGATGTATGCATAAAAAACGGTAAAGGCGAAGAACCAGGCACCCAGATCATAAATATGTGCTTTCTGGATCGTGTTTTTCAGAATACCCTGTCCCTGCAGGAAGAATACCATCAGGATCATAACCGGCCAGAATGCCTGGAAACTGATCGCAAAGAAATATACACCGAACATGGTTGAGAACCAGTGCGGATCGAGTGACATCAGCCAGTCAAAACCGGCGAATGCAATGGAAAAACCAAACAAGAGGATGCCGGGAGCACTGAGTTTTCTCATAAGTACCGTAATCCCCCAGTCGCCGGTCTCATCCATATTGATAGATGCTTTGTGCAGGCGATAACCCAGGAATCCCCAGATTCCAAAATAGATAAACTGTCGTGCGATAAAGAAAGGAGTATTAAGATAGGCTGATTTTCCTTTCAGGATCTTATCCGCCATCACGGCATCTTCATGACTCCAGTGGTACAGGTTATGAATACCCAGCAGTACCGGGATCAGGAATATTCCCCAGATCCACAGGTTAGAGATAAAGGATTCTGAAATTCTTCGTACCACTACGCCCCATTTGGACTTTGTGATATGATGCAGCATAACCATTAACAGAGCAGCAAGTCCGATACCGGTAAAGAATACAAAGCTTACCAGGTATGAAAAGAAGAACTGATCGGCGTCAAGGAAATACCCCACAGCACTGGCTATAAGTCCCACAGCACCGAGGCCAAATAAACCACGGGTTACTTTGCTGTCTGCAGGAAATTCCAAAGAATCTGATATTGTTGGCTTATGACTCATTGTAAATCGTTATTAGGTATTTCTTAGTTATCGCTAAGAGATTTGATGTAAAGTACCAGTGACTGTAATTCGTGTTCCGGCAGGTAATCGTACGGCGCCATTACTCCCATCTCATAACCAACCGTTTTCTTGGCTTCCGGCATGACAATGGATTCATATATATAGTCTTCATCTTTGGTGATGGTGATGGTCTCACCCTCAGAGGTCACAACCTCAGCTTCGGAACCATAAAGCCCGGCCCAGGTAGGACCGATTCCGTTAGGTTCGCCGCTTACATTATGACAGGCAGCACAACCGTTGGCCTGTACCACATTCATCCCAAGCTCCACAGACGCTTCCGGAGCTTCTTCCGGTGTACGAGCTGCGATCAGGGAATCCTGACGAGCCTGCTCGGCTGCATATTCTTCCTGAAGAGCGGCGATATTCACACCATACTCTTCCATTTCCACTTCGCGCACATTCTGACTGGCCTGCAGTGCACGGATATACGCTACGATCGCCCAGCGGTCTTCTACCTTCACCTGTGTGGCATAGGATGGCATGGAACGCACACCATTGTAGATCGCTGAATACAGCTCACCGTCCGGTGCATTCTGTAATCTTTCAATATGGTAAGATGGTGCAGGTACATAACCGTATTGTCCGGTCATAATAATCCCGCGTCCGTCTCCGGTCTTACCGTGACAGGGAGTACAGTAGATCTCGTAACGCTCTTTACCGCGATAGATCAGATCTCTGGTCATAGCAATTGGCATTTCTTCTACCCAATCGCCATTCTCGTCTTCTCCTCTGTAATATTCACTGTCCGTTTTATTGAGGCCGCGGGCTACAGTTCCTTCCACCGGCTGGCGCATAGAGCGGCCATCCTCGAAGAAATTATTTACTTCCTGGGCTTCTTTACGGGGCTGCTGATCCATGTTCATGTTAGGATGGATCGGCGGCTTCTCCGATAATTGTCCCTGACAGGCAGACATCGTGATACCGATCACAAAAATCCCGGCTGCTTTGACAAGTCCTTTGATATTCATGCTGTTTAAATTCTTCATCAAGGAGTGTTCCTGTTTATTCTTCATCATATACTTCTTCTATATGAGTTGCTCCCGCATCCTGCAGCAGTTTCTTTACCGCAGATTCTTCGAACTGGGTGTCTTCTGCTTCAATGCATACAAAGAAACCGTCGTCGGTTGCCTTTTTGAATCGCTCTACACTGAATAACGGGTTATGCAATTTGGGCAGTCCGTTCAGGAAGAACATTCCGAATACTGCACCGAAAGCGGATAAAAGTACGGTAAGCTCAAAAGTGATCGGCACCCATGCCGGAGCGTTGAAGAATGGCTTACCACTGATATTGATCGGGTAATCGAGTACGGACATAAAGTACATCATAGCGATGGCGCCGGAGAATCCCAGCAGTCCGTGACCGAGTACGATCCAGCCCAGTTTGGACTTCTTAAGGTTCATTGCCTTATCCATTCCGTGAATAGGGAAAGGACTGAAGGTGTCGAATTTGCTGTAGCCTGACTTGACCACCAGTCTTGCTGCGTCGGTCAGTTCCTTAGGATTACGGAACTCAGCCAGGATACCGTATAACGATCTGTTCTGTTCAGTTTGATTACTCATATTCTTAAACCTTCTCGACTTGAGGTTTTGGCACCTTTACCTGAGGAGCCTGGAATTCTTTGTTCTCTTCATCGTAGTTATGAGGATCAGCCTGCGGAATAACTGCTTTGATCTCGGCCAGAGCGATCATTGGTAAGAAGCGCAGGAAGGCCAGGAACATGGTAAAGAACAATCCGAAGGTTCCTACATAAGTCAGGATATCCCAGATGGTTGGTGAGTAGTAATCCCAGCTTGATGGCAGATAGTCATTCGCCAGTGAGGTTACAGTGATCACAAATCGCTCGAACCACATACCAATGTTCACCACGATGGAAATAAAGAAAGTGAATCCTACCGATCTTCTGAGCTTCTTGAACCAGAAGAACTGAGGTGAAAATACGTTACAGGCCATCATGGTCCAGTAAGCCCAGGCATAAGGACCGGTGGCTCTCAACAGGAAGATGGCTTTTTCATATTCAACGCCGGAGTACCAGGCGATGAAGAATTCCATGATGTAGGCAAATCCTACCATAGAACCGGTTACCATGATCACGATGTTCATCTTTTCCATGTGATCATCCGTCATAATGTCTTTCATACCGTAGATCTTTCGGGCAATGATCATCAAGGTAAGCACCATGGCAAAACCGGAGAAGATCGCACCGGCAACGAAGTACGGCGGGAAGATCGTGGTGTGCCATCCCGGGATCATGGAAACGGCAAAGTCAAAGGATACAATGGTGTGTACCGAAAGTACCAGAGGAGTGGCAAGACCGGCCAGGATCATGTAAGCTTTTTCGTAATTCCACCAGTGTCGGTTGGAACCGGTCCAGCCCAGTGAGAAGATACCGTAAGCATACTTACGGATCTTGTCGGTGGCACGGTCACGGATCGTAGCCAGGTCAGGAACCAGTCCTACATACCAGAATAACAGAGATACCGTGAAATAGGTGGATACTGCAAATACGTCCCAAAGCAGCGGTGAATTGAAATTAGGCCACATCTGCATCTGATTCGGGATAGGAAATACCCAGTAGATGGCCCAGATACGACCCACGTGGATAGCCGGGAATACACCGGCACACATAACCGCGAAGATGGTCATGGCCTCCGCAAATCGATTAATGGCGGTTCGCCAATCCTGCCGGAAGAGGAATAAGATCGCTGAGATCAGGGTTCCTGCGTGACCGATACCAACCCACCATACGAAGTTGATAATGGCCCAACCCCATCCTACAGGGTTGTTAAGTCCCCAGATTCCTGTTCCTTCCCAGATCAGATAGGCGATAGCACCTAACATCACAAAAAGCAGTCCGTTTGCGGCGATCATCGCCAGGTACCATGCCTTCGGTGTGGGACGCAAGTTAATATCAGTAACCAATCTTGTCAGACTTCCGAAGTCATGGTTGCCTTTTACAAGAGCGGGTTCCGGTACGTATTGGTATTTACTCATGTCTGGATTTATTCCTGTTTAAAATCTTAGGCCAAAGCGGGGTTTGGGTTGCTCAGTTTCGCCATGTACGACAGACGAGGTCTGGTATTCAGTTCCTCGAGCATCTGATAGTTACGTTCGTTTCTCTTCATCTGAGCAACAACGCTGTTCTCGTCAGTCAGGTCGCCGAAGTAGATAGCGTCGGCAGGACATGCCTGCTGACATGCTGTTTTCACAGCTCCGTCTTCCGGTTTAGGTGAACCGGTATCGATCTTCGCCTGAATCTTCTCACGGTTAACTCTCTGCGCACAGAAAGTACATTTCTCCATAACCCCGCGGAAACGCACGGTTACTTCCGGATTCATCGCCATTTGTATGATATCCGGATCATCACCGGTGGTCAGATATTCTTTAGGATAGTTGAAGAAGTTGAATCGACGAACCTTGTAAGGACAGTTATTGGCACAATAACGGGTACCGATACAACGGTTATAGGTCATCTGGTTCATACCGTCTTCACTGTGAGTGGTAGCCGCTACCGGGCAAACCTGCTCACAAGGTGCCAGCTCGCAATGCATACAAGCAACCGGCTGGTGAACTGCCTTAGGATCATTCTCGTCATCTCCCACAAAATAGCGGTCGTTACGGATCCAGTGCATTTCACGTCCGCGCTTCACTTCCTTCTTACCGATCACAGGAATGTTATTCTCAGACTGACATGCGATCACACACACTCCGCAACCGAAGCATGAATTAAGATCGATTGCCATTCCCCACTGTGGTTCGTAATCCGGGAAGGTCTGCTCGTCGAAAAGTGAAATAGGCACATCCTCTCCTTTTGCCTCGGCTTCTTCCATTCCCGGAACTCCGTATCCGTGAACTGCTGCAAATGAGGCAAAAGCAGGATTGTTCTTGTATTCGTCCATGGTTGCCATGCGGTACATATCACGGCCTTCCAGGCTGTGGTGATCCTGTACACAGGCAATTTCATAGGTTTCGCCGGTGGTTGATACCGTTGCGTTGCTGTAAAGCATGCCGCTGTTTCGTAACGGATAGGTATCCACTCCGCCGGCTGTATAGTCTATATATGAGGTAGCTACTCGGCCAATGCCTTCACGACCGTATCCGACGTTCAGGGTAATGCTGTTATCAGCATGACCGGGCTGAATCCACGCCGCGATCTTAACCCGACGACCATTCGCAGTGATCTCAACCACATCTTCATTAGAGACACCCATGGATTCCGCAGTTGCGGGACTCATTAAAGCCACATTATCCCATGTGATCTTGGTCATTGGATCAGGTAGCTCCTGCAGCCATCCGTTGTTGGCAAAACGACCATCATATAGTGATGCATCCGGACGGATGACCACTTCCATGCCTGAAAGCGGAGAACTCGCATTCACAGCTGCTCTCATCATGGAACCGAAATTACCTCTAAGTCGGACATTTGCTTCATCAAAAGCAGAAGTCACGTCCACGCCATCGTGGAGGATATCATTCCAGCGGTTGTTAAAGCCGGATGAATAATAGTTTCTGAAAGTAGCCTGAACAAGGTCATACCCGCTGCCCAGAGTACCGGTGAGGATGGTGTGTAAAAATTCGATCTCACTCAGTCCGTCATGAAGCGGCTGGATCTGAGGCTGAATAACGGCACGATCACCACCAAATGAATAACCATCACCCCAAGTTTCCAGGAAGTGTGCACGGTTTACGTGCCAGGTAGCCATTTTAGCTGTTTCGTCCGCATAGTCAGACAGATTGATCACCGTATCTACATTTCCGAGAGCCTCTGCAAAGTCGAGGTCAGCCGGAGCGGTGAAGACCGGGTTGGTTCCTACCAGTACTACCGTATCTACACTGCCTGATGCCATCGAAGCCACTGCTTCAGCCATCACTTCGGCATTGTACTGATCATCGATATGCGGCACTTCGAGGTAAGAAACCGTACTTCCGTTATTACCCAGTGCCAGGTTCATAGCAGCCACAGCTGCGTGAACGTTTGGATTATGCTGCATTCCTGCAGAAATCACGTTACGACCAGCGCTGGAAGCCAGCTCATCTGCCAGAACGGTGATCCATGGATGGTCACTGAAAGAGTTTGATACATTTCTGAATGCACTCAGTCCATTAATACGGCTGGATAAAGCCGCTGCAAGAGCGTAGGTAAAATCTTCAATTTCACTGGCTCTGAGTTTCAGGCGGTGATCCGCAAAAGAACCGGTCAGTGAGAACGAATCCTCCACTGAGTAGATACGGTTCATCTGATCATCCGGGTTGGTCACTTTTCTTCTGGAAGTAACCTGCTTGCTGTACTCGGTAGTATTCGGATGCGTTGCACTCATGAAATCATCATTCAGAGAAACAACAATATCCGCATTGGTGTAATTATAATGAGCACGAACACGCTCGCCGAAAGCAATATTATTACCTTCGATCGTATTGTCTTCACCAAAAGGCTCGTAGGTAACCCACTGAGCATTCGGGAATTTATTCAGTGCCTGCTGCTTCAGACTATTATACGTAGGCGAAGAATTGGCTTCTGAAATGAATACGATATTCTGGCCTGTATCAGCGAAATGAGAAGAAGCAAAAGCGGCAAAATCCTCTTTTGTAGCTGCTTCTCCATTATATAATGGGCTTCTGGAACGATCAGGATCATATAATCCGAGGATCGCAGCCTGCTGGTAAGCGGTAGTCCCTCCTTTGGAAGCAGGGTGTGCTTCGTTACCCTCCAGTTTAGTAGGGCGTCCTTCATGATTTTCAGCGATCAGTCCAACCAGGTTACCCTGAAATGGCATTGCTGTTGCATAAAATAAAGGAATACCGGGTACTACGTCTTCCGGCTGCTTTGAATATGGCAGGATCTTTTGAACCGGACGGCGGCACGCGGCAAAACCGGCCAGGGCAATTGAGGCTCCCATCACACGCAGAAAGCCGCGGCGGGACACGCCATCGGTCATTTCTGTTGCATTCTCAGGGAACTCACGCTCAACAAATTTTTGATACTCTTTATTCTGAGCTAATTCGCTTAAGCTTTTCCAGTAAGTATTCTGTTTTACTTCGCTCATTTGTTAGATCTGTAAATTCTAAATCCTTCTGTTAGTAGTGGCAGCCCTGGCAGTACTGAGGGGCGTGCACATTGTTTTTCTCTTTGAGAGCCAGTCCCACTTCAAGTTGATTCGGCACTTCGTAACCCATAGTGGTCACTTCTTCTACGGGACGCAGGTATTTTTCAGGCTCACGGTGACAGTCCAGACACCAGCCCATGCTGAGCGGCTCTGACTGATATACAACTTCCATCTTATCAATACGGCCGTGACAGCTTTCGCAGCCCACCCCTACATTGGTATGAGCAGAGTGATTGAAATAAGCATAATCTGCGAGGTTATGAACACGAACCCACTCGATCGCCTTACCGGTCTCCCAGCTTTCACGGACCTTTGCCAGCTTCTCGCTGTCGGTCTTGATCTGGTTGTGGCAATTCATACAAGTTTGCGTAGCCGGAACATTGGCTTGTTTTGATTCCATTACGCTGGTATGACAATACTGACAATCCAGTCCCAGTTTTCCTACGTGTACTTTGTGGGAATAAGGAACCGGTTGCTCAGGTGCATATCCAACATCGGTGTATTCAGGTGAGAAAAAGTACCATACACCAAAAACTACTGCATTCAGTAAGACAATCAGTCCGATTAATATTTTTCTGGGAACTTGATTTGTCCACTTTGGGAAAATCTGCGCCATAAACGATGCTTATTTAAGTTTACTGATCGAGCATTAGAGCTACATTCGAAAGCGGGGCAAATCTATTGAAAATTTCACTCTAAACAGAACAAAAAGGACTATAAAGAGATTATTTAAAACTATTCTAAATAGATAATCATCCACTAACAGGCACCCTTATGTTGGTGCGGGCCAAAAGATATAACAGATTTGCCTAAAATTCTTTAAAAAAGGAATTGAAATAATAGTCTTTTGGTTTTGGAGCCTGAACTTTGAGCGACATACAAATACAGGCATTTAGACATGGCAGATAGCTATTCTTTACCGGAATCCACAAAATTTCTTGAGCAGATCAGTGCGAAAAAGGCACTTTCTGTGATCATCGGGCTCAGCGTTGGTGCGGCCGCCTTTCTTTTCTGGCTGATCTATTTCAAAGAAGGTGCGGAAGCGCCGGTGGCATGGATCGGTAATCTTTCAGCGGTCAATGCGGGGCTCAATACCCTGAGCACCATTTTCCTTATTCTTGCATTCAGAGAGATCAGGCATCGCAATTTCCGGAAGCATATGCAGTTCAACCTGGCCGCTTTTGTGACCTCGGCCCTATTCCTCGTGAGTTATGTGGTTTACCATCACTATGTAGGAGACACTAAATTCATGGGTGAAGGCTTTATACGTTATATATACTTCTTCATTCTGATCACGCATGTGGTTCTGTCAGTTGCCGTGGTTCCCCTGATCCTGAGCAGCTTCTATTTTTCCCTGTCCGGGAAGTTTCAGACTCATAAAAAAGTCTCCCGCTTTACCTTCCCTATCTGGCTGTATGTATCGGTCACCGGGGTACTGGTCTTCTTTATGCTGAAGTATTTCGGATGAGAAAGGGTCAGCATCCGGAATTCCAGCTTCGAGCTTAAACCTTAAACCTTTACCCTTAGCTGCAACCCGACTGAAGACCTCCTGTTTCCCCGGATCTGTTCCGGTCCGGATCCTAAAACCCGCAGTCCGTCGTAGACCGTGACTCCGTATTTGAACCAGAGTTCAAGGTTTTCACCGGCATCTGCCTTGAGTAGCAGGTAAAATCTCTTGCCCTGATCATTCAGCATCGTATTAGTCATCACATATAAAAGGTCGTTCTCAAACTGATAAAGCCGGGAACTGTAGTCAGGGCTTCCGAATACCGTGAACCGGGTGTCGGCCCGGAGCCATCCTAAGACATGCCACCGAATATCCTGAAAGAGCAATATTCCTTTATATATGTGGTCCTCACCTGCCGGGCGCGATCGCACCCATTCAAGCCGGGTCCTCATCCTCAGCTTTCCACCTAGCTGATGCTGTATCTGGAAACGGGTACTTTGCCGGAATTGCCGGCCCCGCCAGATCTGACCCAGCCCTCTGTCATCTTCTGCTTTATATTCATCCCCTTTAACCTTAGATCGGAACAGGATCTCTGCCCGGCTCCCGCTGCCAAAGCGATGCTCCAGTGCTCCCAGAACATCATATCCCCGGGAGTATGACCTCAACCCGAATCGCGGCGCCGGAAAGAAGAACTGATCCGCATAAGCCGCAAACTTCCACTTAGTGCCCACCCGCTGACTGATCCCCAAATAGAATCCCTCTTCGTTCTGCGTACCGGATCCTTCCGCAAAAGCATGTCCGTATAGCGATTGAAAACCCGGGGAATAATTCCGGTAAGACAGCAGCCATTCCGTTCCACTATCCCATTCCATACGGATCCCTTGTATAAATGCGATTGCGCGGTTATCGCTGAGAGCGATCTCCCCGAGGATCATTAAACCGGGGAGAACGATCTTATGATCTACTCCGACAACCCTATGCGACCGGCCACTGAAGTCATAGCGGTCATAGATCTGCATACCGCCGGAAACAGTTTGGTCAAACCGGGTACTTAAGCCTCTGATATTGATCTCCCAGGTACCCGCATGATATCCGGTGGTGATCCCGGCAGTTGTTCTTTCCAGGCGAGCTCTGTTTCTGAGTTCATTCTGTGTCCGGTGTAAACCGGTTCCAGCCGGCATCCTGAAGGTTGAGTCATTCAAAGCAGAGGCAGAGAGTTTTCTGCGGGAATACCAGGCCTCGAGCCTGAACCGGTTTCCCAGGCTGATCCCCGCCCCTCTCATATATGCAGTCTCTTCCGCAGATCCGTAAGGACGTATTCCCTCCCATTGCCGTATAGCACCTCTGGTGACCTCTCTCCCTTTTCCCATTGATGCGACCGGAGCGGAAATCAGTCCCTGCCCTCCCCTGACAATAAAATCCCCGATCACCAGCTGCCGGAGCCGGCCGACATCACGAAGCGCAAGATGGGCTGATGTATGATCGGTCAGAGTTCCCTGCCTCCACCCTTCACCCGGATCTTTTTCCAGCGTCAGATTCATGCTGAGGTGGTCATTATAAAGGCTCAGCCTCTGAAATGCTTTCCAGTCATCCCCCTTGTAAACCGGAGACTCTCCGTTCTGTTTTGGGAGATACCCTTCTTTTTTCTGCAAACTTCTCTGTAGTCTGCTCATCCAGTCTGCTTTCCAGTGACGGGTAAATGAGGCTGCCGTGATCTTTGGCTTCACTATAATATAAGGAGTGATCTGATCCAGGTAGGCTGAGCTTATCCCATTCACTTTCCTCAGATCAGAAAGCTTACTGAAATAACGCTGCTCCCGTTGATCGATCAAAGCCCTTGCCGTTTCCAGTTTCATATCCGGCAGCATCATCAGGTCACTCACACTGGCCCGGTTCATATCCAAAGGATTCAGCATCAGCGTTTCCAGCCAGACCAGGATCCGGTCCGCTTCTCCTTCCTCCGTCTGCAGCTCCCACCTTTCGGCAGGATCATCGATCGCAAGACTATCTATGCCCTGAGCTGCAATACACAAAGGAAGTATAAGCCCCAGCACTATGGTACCTGCCTTTATCATAAGCGGATGCTGAGATCCATTCCGGGACTGAGTCCCAGCAGCCAGTGTCGTTGAACTGCAATGCCCGCTTTTATATTGGAGAGCTCCAGTCCGATGCCTCCGGAAAAGGTCTCCGGCTCCGTGGTCATCCCCGCTCTGAGCTGAAGGACAGGTACCAGCTCCACTTCTATTCCTGCCCGGAAAGACAAGGGAAACCGGATGTCTTTGACCGCATCTATACTAATGTAATGTCTCTGCTGAAAGGCATAGCTGAGTCCCGCCGCGATCTCCTGATCCGCATCCAGATGGGCACCATTGAGTACCTGACTCCATACCGGATTTATCCTTCCTCCTATCGTCAGCCCCCCGGTCAGCTCAGCGGAAATCCCGGTATCTAAAGAAATTCGATGCAGGTCATCATACGAGCCTCCGAATCCCATCCTGCGATAATTCATAGCCAGTCCCACACTGAATTTGTCAAACATACGGGAGTAGCCACCCCGAAAATTCATCTCATTGAACAGCTCATTACCATACCGATGAAATCCTCCTGACACAGTCCCTTTAAGGATCGGAGCACTGACTCTGAAGGCAATATCTGTAAGTTCTTCCAGTCCGTAATATCTGCCACCGTAAAAATTTACCTCCACCTTCTCAGCGATCATCAGTGCAGGGTTTCCGAATAAGGCCCAGTCTTCACCCGGTAATGCGGTTACGGCCGATCCCAATGCCAACGGTCTTGCTCCGGGGATGAACTGAGCATGGGATCCCATTGAAATGAAAAGCTCCATCATCCCAAAGCAGATAAAAATTTTTAGTGCTAAGCTTCGTATACTTACATGCATCAGAAATGAACTTTTAGAAGACAGACCAGTTTGCGGCCTATTCCTTACATCACTTTTTGTATCCTTTTTTTCCTGACGGCCTTTTCAACAGCCCGGGCGCAGGAATTCAACTGCTCGGTGACCCTGAATACCGAACAGATACAGGATGCTTCTTTTACTTATATCTCTGAATTGAAACCGGTGATGGAACGGTATATCAACGAATATCAGTGGACGGAACTGGAGGTTCAGGAACATGAGCGTATCGATTGCCAGGTTCAGATCATATTTAACAGTGCCGATAACGATTTTAACTTCAGTGCGCAGGCGGTATTCTCAACCAGAAGGCCGATCTACAATACCACTACCCAGACCACTACCATCCGGATCAGTGACAATACCTGGCTATTCAATTATCCTCAGGGCAAGCAGCTGATCCATGATGAACTGCAGTTTGATGCCCTGGCCAGTTTTTTTGATTTCTATTGTTACCTGCTGCTGGGATATGATTTTGACAGTTATGCCGATCAGGGAGGAGAAGAATATTATGTACTGGCTCAGAACGTACTGAACCTTGCCCAGACCACCTCAGCCGTGGGCTGGAATGCACAATCCAATAACCGTCGAAACAAATTCACGCTGATCACGGATATGCTCACCGATAATTATGATCCCCTCAGAACAGCGATCTATAAGTACCACCGGCTGGGACTGGATCAGTTTATCACCAATGAGGATGCCGCAAGGACCGAGATACTGGATGCCCTGAAGCTGATCCGTAATGCGAAAAGAAGAACCACCAGTACTTACCCCTTTGATCTCTTCTTTGATGCGAAGTCGCGCGAGATAACTTCTGTATTTACTGAAGCTGAAGTACAGATGCGGCTGGAAGCTTACAATGTTTTACAGGAAACCGATCAGGGGCATCTTTCTGATTATGATGAGCTACAGAACTAAGATATTTATCCTTCTGTTTCGTATATTAGCCGCCCCAAAAAAGCGGTTCCAAATAATTACTGATCACAAAATCTAAGCGAATGAAATTTTACGTTTGTATTAAAATGGTGCCCGATGTTTACGCACCCATTCAGATCAAAGACGGAGAGTTAATCATGGACGCTGATCGTATGGTACTGAATGCCTACGATGCTTCGGCCGTTGAAGAGGCCCTGGTCCTCAAAGAAGAGCACGGCGGAGAAGTTGAGGTTGTTTGTATCGGCCCGTCCAAAGCTTCTGAAACCATCCGTAAAGCGCTGGCTATGGGCGCTGACAAAGGGGTTCATATTCAGACTACCGGAGAAGAAGAGTATGACTCCGGTTCTTATGCAAGAGTACTTGCGGCCTATTTCGGAGACAAAGAATTTGATGTGCTTTCGCTTGGAAAGCAGTCTCAGGATACCGATTCCGGCCTGACCGGTTCCATGGTAGCTGAGCTACTGGATCTTCCCTATGCAACCAATGCCGTTGGGCTGAAGGCGGACGGATCCACGATCACTGTGAAACGTCAGGGAGATGCCGGTCAGGAAATGATCGATCTGCCGACTCCATGTGTGGTAACTTGTTCCAACGACATGAACGAACCACGAATCCCGAATCTGAAAGGGATCATGGCTTCTAAAAGAAAGCCGGTTGATACCATTGAGCTTTCTGCCCTCGGAGTGGACGAGAGCGAGCTGTCTGCTAAGACCAAAGTACTTTCCTATGAAGAGAAACCTGCCCGTGAAGCCGGTAAGAAGTACGAAGGTGAGCCTGATGAGGTCGCCCGCGAAGTTGCACAGCTGCTCGACAGCGAAGCAAACGTCCTTTAATTATTTAATTCTTAATGCTGAATTCTGAGTGGTAATTTTTTGAAAGCACTCAGCACTGAATCAAAGAAAAGAACATATTCATGAGCACACTACTAACTCACATTGCCATCACCGACGGTAAGATCAAGCGTTCTTCACTGGAAGTACTTTCACGCTGTAAAGAACTGGCCGATGCTAACGGTCACACTGTAGAAGCCGTGGTGATCGATGCAAACGCATCCAGTTACACCGACGACATTCAGAAATACGGAGCCACTAAGATCTATACGGTAGAAGATCCGGTCTTCAAAAATCACATGAACACTCCAATGCTTAAGGCACTGGTTAATGTGATGAATGAAGTTCAGCCTTCACTTTTTGCTTTTGCCTCCACAGAAAGCACCAAAGACATCCTGGGTGCCCTGGCAGCAAATCAGGGAGCAGCGGTTCTGGCTGATGTATCCTCATTTGAGCTGACCGATGGCGGGATCAAAGCAAAGCGTCCGGTTATGGCCGCGAAGATCATGTCTAACAATGAAGCTAAGGGAGATAAAGTGATCGTGTCGGTACGATCCGGTTCTTATGACCTGGCTGAAAATCCAGTGGATGCCGAAGTAGCCAGCATCAGTTTCTCCATGAGCGACGATGAGATGAAGGCTACCCTCAAAGAGATTATCTCCGCTTCCGGCGACACCATCGACCTGAACGAGGCCGAGGCTATTGTTGCAGCCGGACGTGGTGTAAAAGACGAAGAAGCTAAAAACCTGATCTCGGAACTGGCCGGTCTGCTCAATGCAGGTATCGGTGCTAGCCGTGCGCTGACTGAAGCAGGCGTCTACGACCCCAGCCTTCAGATCGGACAAACCGGTAAAGTGGTATCCCCGCAGCTATATATTGCCGTGGGAATCTCCGGTGCGATTCAGCACGTAGCCGGTATGGCGAATTCCAAAGTGATCGTAGCCATCAACAAAGATCCGGATGCCCCGATCTTCGAGATCGCTGATTACGGAATTGTCGGAGATCTTTATAAGGTACTTCCTCCGTTTATTGAGGAGATTAAGAAGATTAAAAGCTAAAAGCTGAAGCTCGAAGCTCGAAGCTCGAAGCTCGAAGCTCGAAAGAACGATGTGAAACTGAAGACGGTCATTCAACAGGCTTGTCCTGTTGAATGGAGTCAGGCTCCGGTCCAGACGACCTCGGTCCTCCTCGGTCTTCGGTCTTCGGTCTTTTTGAAATGATTATAAATGCATCAGAGGTAGGAGCCCTATTTGGCCGATACCCTGAACAAAGCCAAAAACATGGACGATAAATTTGATTGTATAGTCATAGGCGGTGGAGTTGCCGGATTAGCGGCAGCGATGACCCTCGCCCGTAACAACATGAAATTCCTGCTCATTGAGAGAGGGGAATTTGCAGGTGCCAAGAATGTGTCCGGAGGAGTTCTCTGGGGGCACGACCTGGCTAAACTGGTTCCCAATTACTGGGAAGAGGAAGACGGAGGATGGGAGCGATTCATCAACCACCGTCGCCTGACTTTCATGGACGATCAATCAACGTTCTCGCTGGATTTCAAGTCCGCACACTTTAATGAGCCACCGTATACAGGGGTTGTGGTACTGCGTTCGAAGTTTGATAACTGGCTTTCCGGCAAAGTGCAGGAAGCTATTGATGCCAGTGACTATGCCATGGACTCCTTCATTGCCACGAATATCAAGGTGGATGAAGTGCTCATGGTAAATGATAAAGCCGTTGGTATCCGAACCGGAGAAGATGAGTTTCATGCGGATTCGGTGATCATTGCTGAGGGTGTAAACAATCTGCTGACCCGTCAGGTAGGCCTGCAGGACCAATACGTTGCAGCCGATCATATGCTGACCGGGATCAAAGAGATCATCCGTTTTGACCAGGAAGAACTGGAGCAGAAGTTCCAGCTGAGCGGTCTCAGTGGGATGTCCAATGAGTTCGTAGGCTGGGCAACCGACGGTGTGGAAGGCGGTGGATTTCTCTATACCAACCGCGACACGATCTCCCTTGGACTGGTACTTGGCATCAAAGATATGCGCGACAAGCAGAAGAGTCCGCACGATGTGCTGAATCATTTCAAGACCCATCCGACCATCGCTGATATCATTAAAGGCGGTGAGATCGTGGAGTATTCCGCCCATGTGGTTTCTTCCGGAGACTCACGCGTGATGCCTAAGGAATTATATAAAGATGGTATTCTGCTGGCCGGTGAAGCGGCTAACCTGCTGATGAATGCAGGTAAGGCCATACAGGGAATGGATTATGCCATGCATTCCGGGATACTGGCAGCTGAGACCATTGTGAAAGCCAAAGAGAAAGGCGATTACAGTTCAGCCACGTTGAAAGAGTATCGCAAAGCCCTGGACGACAGTTATGTGATGAAAGACATCAACAATTTCCAGGATGCCGTACACCTGCTGCACACCGATGTGATGCAGAAAAAAGTACCAAACCTGGTCTGTGATTTCGGACGACAGTTCTTCACCATCAAGAACGAACCCACTCCAAAATCCAAAGACATGCTCAAGGGCGCCGTCAAGAGACATTCAAGCCTCTGGGAGCTGGCGAAGTTAGGATTTAAAGCTGGGAAGTCGCTTTAGGCGATTTTTGTGAGATGTGAAAGGTCAAATGTGAAATGACATTCACGGTTATTTTATGAGACCTGAAAACATGGCAAAGATGTCGTTTGCCAAACGGTCACATTTTTTTAGTTCTTTTAAGTTAATGTATTTCAATTTGAGGGATAGTTCTATCTGAGTATCCAGTTCAACCAGAGATGATCGGGATATTTGGAAGAATCTCATTCGTTCTTTATATGATCGTCTGGAAGATCCCTCAGCGATATTTGATGGTATCGAAACAGCAGCTCTTCGGAGTTGTGAAGTAAGACCATACTGCTCATGACCCGGAAATTCAGCAGTAAGCAGATATATTTCACTGACGAGTTCGATACTCTTTTTATAGATATCCAGCTTTTTATGATTTAAGGTCAGCATAGTTTTACATTATGACTTACTGACTAAATTTTAATAATAAATTGTTGTCAAATAAAAACAGTAGCAGTAATTAGATAGACAGAGATCGGAGCCCGAAATAGTCATTTCACATTTGACGTTTGACGTTTCACGCACTCCTTTCGAAGATCATATACTTATTCCAAAAAAATGAAAAACTTAAAACTATCAGAGAGATTAGGCCTCGTATCTTACCGTAACCAGTCAAAATCTGAGATCAAGCCGCATATAGTGGTAGACACAGATATTTGTAATTCGACCTGCCCGCATAGTTGTACCACTTATGTATGTCCGGCAAACTGCTATACCAAAGATGAGGAAGGCGTGGTTCATTTTCAGGTGGAAGACTGCATTGAGTGCGGAACCTGCATGTATGCCTGTGATCAGGGTGCCGTGGACTGGAATTATCCCGATCCCGAGATCGGCCGCGGTGTGACCTGGAACTTTGGATAGGTGGCTGGTTCATAGAACAAGGCGTCGATCGCGCTAAAATTCGATCTTAGTTCTTTACCACTAGGTGGATAATTAAGAATTAAAGATTAAAAATTTTGGATGGTGGATTTCGCTGTCGCTCGGTTTTTTATATAGAATTACCCTCCCCCTCTGCTCAAACTAAGCGAACTCTGCGGTTTTTTTTAAGCATAAGCGAGAAGCGAGAAAAATTCGGATTTATTAAATGGCCGAAAGTATGTCCTGAGCCCTGTCGGAATACTTAATCTTAAATTTTTAATTCCTCTCTAATCGCCGGAGCTACCTTTGTTGCGAACAGCTCGATCGATCGCAGCAGTTTTTCCTGCGGAATGGACCCTACACTCATCTGAAGCAGGAACCGCTGATGACCAAAGATCTCATGCTGATACAGGATCTTGTCGATCACATCCTGGGGACTCCCCACCACGTTTGCCCCTTTCAGCTGAATGGATGCCTCAAACTGTGAGCGGGTCATGGGAGGCCAGCCTCTTTCTTTTCCGATCTTATCCATAGTCACTTTGAATGCAGGGAATGCAATATCCGTTGCTTCTTCCGTCGTGTCCGCAATAAAACCGTGTGAATTGATGCTGAGTGCCGGCACTTCTTTTTCATAGTCACGAGCCCCTCTGGCATGGAAGTCAGCCATCTGCTTAAACTGTGCGGGCTGACCACCAATAATAGCCAGAGCCATAGGCAAGCCTAGCGCACCAGCCTCATAGGCAGATTTAGGTGTCCCTCCCACCGCTCTCCATATCGGGATCTTTTCCTGATAGGGCTGCGGATAAACCCCACGGTTATCAATAGACTGACTGTGCTTACCTTTCCAGCTGATCACCTCATTCTCACGAAGCGCCAGCAGCAATTGCAGCTTCTCAGAAAAAAGCTCTTCGTAGTCCTGCAGGTCATATCCGAATAAAGGAAATGACTCAATGAAGGACCCTCTTCCCGCTATGATCTCTGCCCGGCCCTCCGATAGCTGATCAATGGTTGCATACTGCTGATAGACCCTCACCGGATCTTCTGAGCCCAGCACGGTCACGGAGGAACTCAGCCTGATATTCTTGGTCCGGACGGCCGCGGCAGCCAGCAGTACCGATGGTGCAGAAGAAATGTACTCTTCCCGATGATGCTCACCAATAGCATAGACATCCAGTCCCAGCTTATCGGCCAGTTCGATCTCCTCCATTAGGATCTTTAGTCTCTCAGAGGGATGAAGGACTTTGCCGGTTTCCACATCCGGAGTGTTTTCAACAAAGGTGTAAATACCTAATTCCATGATTCAGGGCTTTGACATGAAGATCCTATAGATAAATGCTTTTAGACTCTCAGACATTCCAAAGGCAGAAGGCAGAAGGCAGAAGGCAGAAGGCAGAAGGAAAATGTGAAAAGAAAACCCGGATCGCAGTTGCAACCCGGGCAAACTCTGCCAAAGGCGTGCCTCTGGCAAAAACTTAAAACTCATTATATACTACTAGTTTCCGCCTAGCCACGCATTTCGTAGTTCGATCTGCTGCTCCGTGGCATTTTCCATCTCGACCAGACTCGGACTCATGGCAGTTGGAGTTCCCACCTTGCCGGAGACCTCAATTTCATCTCCGTCGCGGATCAGGACCATGGTCAGATCCGTATCGGGTGACCACTGAAAACTCGGGGCAATGATAGACTGTGCACTCTGCATAGTTAATGCCGTTCCGTTTACGGATTTGATCACATCTCCGCCCTGTACGCCCAGCTCCCTCAGCGTTGAGTTCATTGTACCTTCCATGAAATAGAACTGTCCGGTTTGCTGATTCACATTAATGAAAGGAGTCTGCTGATCCCGGAAGAAAATCGTTACAGGAACTTCGGCCTCTTCGAGCTCCAGTCCCACTTTGTCGAAATAGACCAGGTAGTCAATGGGAGTGTTACCTACCACGTGGGTCTCAAAGAACTCTCCCACTTCCGGATAGGTCATGGCAGTGATCTCATCCAGAATGGCATCATCCTCAAAGGGATTATCCTTTCCGTATTTCTGGGAAAGCTGACGGATCAAACGGATCATGCTCATCTCATTATCGCTCTGCTCTCTGAGAATAATATCCAGACACATATTGATCAGGGCACCTTTCATATACACATTGTAGTAATTGGATGCATAAGGCTCATCGATCACATTCTCACTCATCTCGGTGAAACTCATGGTATCATTCAGAGCTGATGCCGTCTGTATCTTACCTACGATCTTCTCATAAAAGGCGTCCCGGTCCTGCAGTCCTTCATACACCTGGAAATGTGAAGCGAAGTACTCAGTCAGTCCCTCATACATCCAGAGATGCCTGGAAAAAGTGGGATCATTATAATCGAAGTAATGCACATCCTCAGAATGCACACTCAATGGTGTCAGGATATGAAAGAACTCATGAGCTACCACGTCCACTAATCCTTCATTCAGCATGCTTTCATTTACAGCATCCGGATAGGTCATCACGGTTGAGGTCTGATGTTCCAGTGCTCCGAATCCGGTGGCATCCTGCTGCTGAGTAGACAGGTACAGAAAGATATCATATCGATCGGTAGTCTCCAGGTCACCAATGTACTCAGACTGAGCCTGCATCATCTCGTATACCACATCCCTGTACTGAGAAGCTGTGTGATTGCCGCTCGGGGAGTACACACTGAATACGATCTCGATCCCGCCGGCCTCAAACCGTTCCTGGGTGAGATCACCATACATGAGCGGGTTGTCGGTTACATCAAAGTAGCGATCACCTGCATAAACAATAGTCACTTCTCCGTCTGCCGTGTCGGCCGACACTTCCCTCATGGCCGAAGAGTAGGCCATGCCGTCCGGAGAGGTAACCGCTACTTCATAAGGAATATCTTCTTTGCCTTCAAAGTATCCCACAAAACCATGGAGGTTAAGCACAAAGACATCATCGGAAATATTGGTTCCGGCCGGAGAAAAAGGAGTCGCTTTACCGGAGCCCTCTATATCAAATGTGTCATTCACGTAATATTCGATCCGGTCAAGTGCAGGAGCATCCGGAATGACCCAGGTATTACTATCGGTCTTAGTAACCTCCATTTCTAAGCCATCATATGAATACGCTTTAAAACCCTCAGCAAAGGTGCCGAAATTGCTGATGGAATACGTTCCCTGCACAACCCTGGGAAGTCGGAAAAGTACCGTATCCTCCCGGAACATTCCGGGATCCATTTGTACGAGCAGTCGGTCTTCATTGATATCAGTTAGATTGATGGAAGCTTCCACGGCTTTCTGCTCAAACACTGCTTCCTGGTTTTGTTCTATCATTTTCCCGGTCTTTGGGGAACATGCTGAAATCAGTCCGGCAGCAAAAACTCCCAGAATTAATAGTCTCTTCATGATAATTAGTATGATTTTAGATGATAATTAACGTAGCAATAATGCCCGTAATTTAACGGCGAGGGGTACGGAGGATCAACTCCGGTGTTTCAAAATCTTCGTACCTATAAAATAGGAGATGTGATACAAAATATTAAATCAGGCTTCAGGCATCTATGAAAGGTTCATGCCTTCACCCCGCCTTACTCAGATGTTCATCCATGCAATCAACATCCACGATCAGGAAGAAATTATTTAGAACATCAGAAATGAGACTCTCTGACTCATTGTATACATAGCCCTGATGAGTTCGGGAGTACTGTATGGATTGAAATAATTTGGTCCGAAGAAATTCCAGGTCACGTTCAATCACCCGGTCAGAGATCTGTATATGATCGAAGGAATGACCGATCTTGTTAGATACGTATTCCCTGAGTTCAGCCTTGTCCGGGTAACCTCCTTCTTTTAACCTTTCCAATAAGTAATACTTTCGTAATAGTAGCTGATTCTTCATATATGTTCTTAGCTAATTTAAACCGGATCAATATAAATTCTCCTCATGCTGAAACAGTTATCAAACCCTTTACAAGTACTTTCATAGACTGTCCTGCATGGCTACAGAACCCTGAACAGGGAATAGTTCGTCTTCTTTAGCGATTTACCGATCCAATACATGAATGGATATTGAACATTGGATATTGGATATTCAACATTCCTAAATCTTAATTCTTAATTCCTAAAAAACATGCGTTACCTGATCCTTGCTCTGACCCTGATACTCACTTCCTGTTCAGATCATAAATCCGAAACGGAATCATGGGGTCCGTCTCCCTGGCCTGAGATCCGGAAAGAGCGGATCAATTCCTTACTTCCTAAGGCCATGGAAGCAGCAGATGTGGACCTCTGGATCACGATCGCCCGAGAGAATAATAATGACCCGATCGCGGATCACATAGGTGCTGAAAATGCCGGGGGAACGGCCGCTTTTCTTTTTTACCGGGATGAAGAAGGATTTCACTCACGGGTCTATTCCCCATCCGGTGAATCCACGGCCCTGGATGAACTTGATATTCACGATGAAGTGGTACCGGTAGAACGGGGCCTTTCTGCGGTTGAGCAGGCTGCAGCCTTTATAAAGGAGAAAGGTTTTGAGACCATAGCTATTAATTCCTCCACCGGTAATGCTCAGGCTGACGGACTCAGTTATACGCAGCGCTTAAATCTCGAACGTGCGTTAGGATCTGAACTTTCTCAGCGACTGGTCTCTTCCGATGAACTGATCTATGAGTGGCTTTCGATCAAACTTCCGGCTGAAGTGGATATCATGCGTAAAGCCGCTGAACTCACCGCTGCCTGGGAAATTGAAGTGTATGAGAAAATTGAACCGGGGGTAACTACAGACGCTGAAGTTGCTTCCTGGCTGGATGAGAAAATGAAAGAATACGGGGTTGGAGAAGCATGGTCACCGGATCAGAATCCTAATGTGAATTCCGGACCGGACCGCGGTCATTCCCACGCCACCGATAAGATCATCATGCCCGGTGATGTGATACAGATCGATTTCGGCATCAAACTCTACGACCGCTGGGTTTCTGATATTCAGCGCTTTGCTTATGTGCTCGAAGAAGGTGAGACAGAAGCCCCGGATGATATTCAGTTCTATTGGGAATCAGCCCGCGATGGGAATCGGGCAGCTTTTAATGCGATGAAACCGGGGGTGCGGGGAGTAGATGTGGATGCGGCCCAGCGCGAACTCATGAAACAAAATGAGTCGGAATATGTGATGTGGAGCACCGGTCACCCAGTAGGATACGTTGCCCATGACACGGGACCCAATTTAGGGGGATCCCAGGCGCCATCGATCCGGCCGGCAGCCCAGAAACTATTAAAGGAAGGTATGGTCTTCGCCTTTGACGGGTTTCATAGCTGGCCGCTGAGCGACAGCACTTTTAAAACGATCTCCGTGGAAGAGATGGCAGTCATTACCGAAACCGGAGCCAAATACCTGATCGACCCGCAGGAGGAACTTATTCTGGTAAAATGACAAACAGTGCTTAGTAACAATAAATTAGGCTGAACGGCAGCAAAGACCGAAGAGCGAGGCCGCCCCGGTCTTTTGCGCTTTGCGCAAAATACGTCTTCAGGTTTAAAAGCCAGTCTCGTTATATAAGTCAGAGACTAACGAAGAAGCATGGAATCCTTTCAGCCAAACAGCTTCTGTCATCTCCCCGACTTGTCGGGGTAGTTCAGGCGGCTTCGGTCTTCGGTCCTCGGTCTTCGGTCGTTCAGAGAATCTGAATGTTGAATCCCAGCGTAACCACCTGCTTCACCTGCAGCAGGCTTGAATAGTCATCATCATACATAAAGGAAAATTCGATCATTGAAGACATGAAGCTGTTGATCTTCCCGGTAAACCGGTTAAACATGATCACATCCGTACTTCTGATGGGGATCAGGAGATTTGTGAATGAATTGAATTCGGCTGTGTAGGTAAAATTCTTAAATACCTCTTTTTGAAATTCTATGACAACATCGATTCCCCCTTCCGATCGGAAATCCTCATCTTCTCCAAGTCCATACAGACTGTCGAGTGTGTCAGCGTTTACAAAGGTTTGCTTAAGAGCCATACCCATCTGAGCACTGAAATTTTCATTGGGCTGAAAAGACAAGCCCAGTGATTCAGTGATATAGCCCGGCGACATAAAGTTTGAGATCAGGTCACCCGTTTCTTCATCAAATCCCTTGGCAAACTGAGTTCTGAAGGCAACCTCAGCAAAAGCACTCACTTGTTCTGTAGTCAGAAAGTATTCGGTCTTATTACTGATCCGGATCATATCTTCCGTCTTCTCGAGCCCGGAGTCTTCCAGCCGGGTCTGACCAAACCGTAAGTTGAGCCGGGTGGTATTCCCGAATTTCTTACCGGCATAACGAAGCCTGAAAATAGTGAAGGTCGAAAAAGCCAGAGAGTTAACTCCTCCCTCACTCCAGTCGCGATAAGTAGCCTGATTACCATTCAGGTTGAATACCCAGGATTTCGTCCATCGACTTGGGACCACAACCGCCGCTGAGGAATCCGGAGCGGATGCCTGTAATGAATCCGCTTCCTGCCCGTAAACCGATACAGCGGTTACACTTGATAAAATCAATAGAATACCGAAAATCCTCATTCGGGGGTCGAACTGTAGATGATAATTTACGGCGAAGAAGATAAGAGAAATTGAGTTTGAATCTAAGCTAATCCATAGTACAGGTCCGCAACCATCCGTGTGATCCGTGTTCCTTACAGATCCTGGTCATAGGTCCTCAGATCAAGATAAGCTGTACTGATTTCCTCTCAGGACTCACGAGTAATATCTTGACTAATCCCCCTGCTCTGCGTTAATTACGCCGATATTTAAATCAGAATTACGGAGATCTCGATGGGTAAACGGAAAAGTTTATACGGACTACTGACTACATTCTTATTTATGGTCTTTATGAGCAGCGGACTGGCTGCGCAAGACAAAAAGACCTTTGGTATTGAAGAGTCCATGAATACGGTGAACGTGAATATTCAGGCTCTTAACCCCGATGGCAGTTATGCTGCATTTACTACTGCCACCCAAAAGAACCGGCTCAATATCGATCACTTTAGTTTCGCAAACCCAGCTTATGTGCAGGAATATACCTCCCGGCTGAATGTGCTGAATACCGGGACCGGTGAGCATCGCGATATCATTGGGCGGGATGCCGTGATCCGTGAATACGTTTGGTCTCCGGATGGAAACACTCTGGCTTTCTTCATGCTGAAGGATCAGCGACCTACTCTTCAGTTATATGATGTGGATAGAAACCGTTTACGGGAACTCAAACCACGAACCGATAAAGAGATCGCGAGCATCTCAGACCTTCAGTGGTCATCCGATGGCTCTGCCCTTTTTATCAACTTACGGGAAAATGGCTGGAGAGATAAAGCAGATTCCATGTATACGGTTACTAATGACGGACCTATTGTGATCCAGGATTCCCGAAATGACTTTCTGGCCTGGGAAAGAGTCCGGCTCCATAACGCTATGACTATACCGGCACGAGTTGAGGTTCAGAGCCGGCGGGTAACTGAACTCGCTCCCGAAGGTATGTATGAAGACCCGGTACTGGCTGAAGACGGAAGCTTTCTGAGCCTTCTTCAGGAATTTCCTCAAAAAACCGATTATACCCGCAGCGGAGAATCGCTGTATGATCTCTACAAGATCTCTCTGGAAGACCCCGCGTATGTTGATACTCTAATTGCTAAGGCAGAGGAGGACCCGGATCCGGACTGGAATCATGCAGGAACCGCCTGGGCTTATTCGGATGACGGCAAGATCTTTATCCGGTCGGTGGATGAAGAAGAAGGCACCGAGATCACTGCAGACTTTGATGAAAAAGTGGAAGACGGTGATACCACCAGCATCTCTTATCGCTTTATGCGCTGGAGTCCCGACGACCGTCAGCTTTTACTGAGTACAGATGAGGGCTATCATCTTATCGACACCGCTGGTGAAGAGATCGAACTCGTCTATGAATTTCCCGAAAACCGGGACGAAGCTCCCCGGCTCAACCTGGCCGAATGGACTGAAGACGGACGCTATCTTTATTTTGCCTATTCAGCCCGTGACGAGTGGCAGCGCGGGATCAACCGCTACGATCTGGAGTCCCGTGAAATGGAAGAGCTATGGGTGGATGATCACCTCTATGGTGACTGGCAGTTCGCAGAAGAATCGGATGTGATCATATTCAACCGGGCTTCCGGTAACCGGCCATATGAGATCTATGTGAGTGATGATTCGATGGACAGCCCTGCCAAAGTAACCGGTTTCAATGACTGGCTGGGTGATTATAAACTCGGTGATACTGAACTGATCCGTTATATGGATGTGGACGGGGATACCCTGTACGGTGTCCTGTACTATCCGGCCGACTACGAAGAAGGAAAAAAATATCCGCTGATCGCCCTGATCTATGAGACCTTTTTCGATAACAGCTTCCGAAGCGATGCCGCACTGCTGACCAACCGCAACTATTTCGTATTACGTCCTTCAGTGGACCTGGAACAAGGCTATCCCGGTGAAGCCTGGATGAAAGGTGTAACGGTGGCCATCAACAAGCTTATGGAAAGAGGTATGGTGGATGGAAATAAACTGGGGGTTCAGGGGACTTCTTATGGAGGATATGCCGCCAACCTGTTGATCACACAGACCGACCGGTTTGCAGCAGCCGTGAACAACTCCGGCAAAGTGAATATGATCAGCTTCCTGGGAGACAGTCCCAAGATCACCACCCGGAATTACGCTGCAGCTGAAGTCGGACAGGATCGTATCGGTGAGACCTTCTGGGAAGCTCCGGATAAGTATATCGCACACAGTGCGGTCTTCTTTGCCGATCGTATCAAGACCCCGCTGCTGATCATGAGTGGTGAAGGCGACTGGAATGTCCCCGCCGACAACCAGCGTGAAATGTATTATGCCATGCGCCGGCTGGGCAAGACCGTTAAATGGGTGAACTATATGGAAGGCGGTCATGGTGCCGGTCGCGCCGGTCGTACCGAAGATTACTTTCATCACTGGGAAACCATCTTCGACTGGTATGCAGAGCACTTTGAAAAGAAAGAGGAATAATTCATTCAGGATTATGGAAGGGAAATTAGGGGATACCGTTGGTGTTCCCGGTGAGGCCGATTTAGTCCCTCGTCGTTGGCCCTTCGCCCCATTTCACTGGGCTATGGTATAAAAATAAAAAGTCCCTCCGGAACCCCATCCCGGAGGGACTTACCCCATAATAACCATCATTAGATCCCCATACGATCTATCACTACAGCTCCGGCACCTAATTCCGGACAAAGATGGTTATGTATTATCTACTGCTCTCTAAGTAGTATACGGAGAAGAAGATTCGTTTACCGTTAGTTCAGCTTAAGCAAGCTTAGAAAAGTATAATGTGCAGGTTCACCAGCAGTTGGGGGTGAACCGTTAAAGTGAAATTATGTACTTCCGTTGTGGCGGGTTCAGGATCATTAATCTAACATCCCACTTCGGAGAAATTATTCCTGCTACCCACCTTCCATACCGTACGCAAGTACTCACCGATACGAAGTTACGGCAGCACTAACTCTGATCTCGGCCAGCCATAATCCTCAATCTGAATTTGTACAGATTATCGGATCAGTCCACCGGCATCTCAATTTCTTCACCCCAGATATATTTATTGAACCACATCCAGTTGTGCCAGGTCGCTGCCAGCCTTTCTTTGGGTTTAGTGATCCCATGACCAAATCCTTTGTATATGATCAGCTTAGCATCTACTCCAACATCTTCTAAGCCCTGTAGCAACTCATATGCATTAGGGGTCGGAACCCTGCGATCAAATTCACCATGCTGTATAAGCGTCGGGGTTGAGGCATTATTGATATAGGTCATCGGCGAAGTGCGCTCGTAGATCTCTTTGTCGCTCCACGGCGTAGCTTTCAGGTACTGTCGGGTAAAAGGATGAATATCGGTATTCACATAATAGGTCATCCAGTTAGATATACCGGCCCCGACACTTGCTGCTTTAAAGCGATTGGACCAGGTCGTAAGAAATGCAGATATATACCCTCCCTGGCTCCATCCCATGGTTCCCAGCTTTGTGGAATCCACTATCCCTTCTTCTATCAGATGATCTACTCCTGAAAGAACATCCCATGCATCTCCGACTCCCAGGTTTCTCACATTCAGTGCCCGAAACTCTGCACCGTACCCGGCCGAGCCACGATAGTTTGGCTGCAGTACCAGTGCGCCTTTATTTACCCATTGCACGATCGGATAAACATAGGCTGGAACCGGTGAGGGTACTGATATACCGGTCGGACCACCATGAATGGCTACCAGTAAGGGATACTTTTTATCGGGGTCATAATCGTGTGGCTTATGAAGTACGCCTTCAATAGTCGCACCGTCACGACTTTCCCAGCTTACAACTTCACTTTTAGTGATATTCCATCCGGATAACTGATCATTAAAATCCGTTAGTCGATCTATACGCGTTTCGATCATGTCTGCCAGATATACTTCATTCAGCTCATTTCCATCCCGGGCGATCATCGCATATTCGGCTCCATCCCTTGTGAAGGAAAGGCCATAGGTCATTCTTTTCATCTCTGAAAACGTATTAACTTCTCCGGAGGTAGGATCGAGCAGTAGCACCGGACGACGCGTTTTCTGCCATGCAGTGGCATAGATCCCTTTTTCGGTCCATCCAGCAATATTCAGGTTTTCGTCAAAGTTGTCGGCCACCTCCTCCGACTCCCCGCTTTCAAGGTCGTAGATAAAGTATCGGCTGTTGGTATAAAAATTACTACTGTCGTTCGCTACATCACTGGTATAGATAAACTGACTACCATCCGGCGACCATTCTATAAAAGCATCGGCTGAGGGATTTGAAACAACCTGCGTCAGTTCCTTGCCTGCCGGATCATAGAGAGAGATATCGGCTTCTAAAAAGCTCGTTATGATGGGATCCGGCTGATGATTTATGGCGATCCTGTCTCCTGCAGGAGACCATGCGATTCCTGTAATGGTAAAATTAACGGAGTCCATATGGGCCGTAACTTCTGGTGCCTCCGGACACATAGTATAGGTACTATCCTGGTCACAAGGCCGCTGATGGGTGCGGGCAAATTCGGGATCAAAATCCACGGTGAAAAGCCGGCTTAACAGAAAATCGGTGTCATCTTCAGCAAATTCTCCATAGCGTTCTTCCATGGTTTTCTTTTCTTCCGGTTCCTCCTGCTGAGCCAGAAATGCGAGGGTCTTACCATTAGGTGAGAGCTCAAAGCTCCCAATACTTTTATCGATATAGCTCAGAGGAAAGGCCTCGCCTCCTTCCGGAGATATCACGAACAGGGTATTATCTCTGTCCTGGTTTCGGGTGAAAAGTATCCATTTTCCATCGTCAGACCAGACTCCGCTGCTGCTCGAGCCATCACTGTTATGTGTCAAAGGAAGAGGTTTTCCTCCGTTTTTCGACAACCACAATTCAGAATCATATCGGTTCTCTGCCCATTCAGAAGAAGAGACTGAATAGAGAACATGCTTCCCGTCCGGAGAGATTTGCACTGCACCCGGATTTTTAAGGGATAACACCTGTTCGAAAGTAGGATTTATTTTCGCATTATTAACTTGTCCAAAAACAACAGCTGGTAACAGAATTATCAGCATTAATCCCCATACACCCTTATTCATAGCAGATAAATTTATTTTCAATTTGAGGTGTAATTAACTAAAAAAACGGGACAGGTGTAAATGCTTTAGTCATCCATTGATCCGGAGACCCTAAGTCTGGAAAAGCATTGCCAACAGGCAGTCATATGAGGATCGCTGTCGTTTGCTGTATGATAGTACAGGTGAGATCCCTGCTCCTTAAACCGGCAGGGTGAAAAAACAAAATATACTACGCAGACCAGTCCGGTCTGATCTGATCTGATCTGATCTGTTACACAGATTTGAAACTATCAGCGTTTATACTACTCACGGAATGCAGTCGGCCTGCCAGGCACTTCAATCAGGGCATAATTACCCGAGAAAGATCATCCCTGCAAAGCCTATAACCACCAAGCCGATGATGGTCATCAGCAGGATGTTGGTCATCCTCTTGTGCTCCATCAGTTCAGCTTTGGTCTCTTCGGCTTTTTCGGCACGGGCAGCCATTCCGGCTTCCAGGTCCTGCAGCACCTCTCTTACATTATCTTCCAGGTCATCCTGTCTTTTACGGAGACTCTTTTCCAGCATCCCGATTCGTCCTTCCAGCTGCTCGATCATCTCAGAATAATGCACCAGCTTGTCCGACATATACTCGGTCTTCTGGGCTACTCTCTCTGTTAATTCCTCATTGCGAACCTGCACATTTTCCGCGATCTCGGAAGCTTTGGCGATCACTTCCTCCGACATCTTAGCGGTATGCTCACTCACCTGTTCCGACATATTACCGGTGTGAGTCATCACCTTAGTGGACATCTCACTGGTCCGGTTGGTGATATCATCCGACATATCCTTTACTTTAGCCAGCACCTGCTCTTCATACTGTGCATAGAGTTTGGTAAACTCGTCACTGATGAAACTGTTCAGCGCCTCGGTTCTCTGCTCCAGGCTGCCTACCGCTTTCTGAAGGTGCTCGGTCTGGTCATCCACACTGTCCGACAGACGGGAATAACTGCCGGTGATCTTATCCTGGAATCCCTGGAGCTCATTCACAAAGGATTCGATTCCCTTCAGCAGGGTTTCGGTCGCATCCGTATTACGATTGGTCAGATCATTGATCGATTTCAGTGAATCAAGCTGGTCGATCAGACTTTCAAATTCGTTCTGTAGTGTATTGAGTTCCATCATGATGATATACCTGTTCGTTCTAAGAATTCTTTTAATCGTTTGTTGGTGCGCTTGAGCAAGATAGCCGTCATCATTGGCTCTACCAGGGGTTCTGTCACAGGATTCAGATCCATGATCTGCTCATTGACCTGCTTCATCAGCTGACTGACCCCGGTCCAGTTTTCACGGTCCTGCAGTCCTTCCATCCCCTTCATATAGAGATCCATGGCCTCTTCAGCTACTGCACGCTTCCGGGCATCTCCGTTCAGCTTTCCGATCTCCACATCCAGGGCAAACATGCTGAATGCTGTGAGGATATTGAGTGCTGCATGTTCCTTCGGCTGTTCGGCGCGAAGTTTCACACAGGCATCCTTGAGTTGTCGTACCGTACTCATCTCACTCTGACTTCCGTCGGGCGGAGTCTGAATGAAACTGAGGTACTTCTCTACCATTTCGGCAACCGGTTTATTGGCGGAATTGAGGTCTCCCGGCAGATATTCCGGATCCTCAAAGATGGAAAGGACTCTTGCCGGACTCTGAGGAGTATTGCTGTCGATGGCTGCAGTACCATTTCCGGCAGCCTTCACTCTTCTTCCCGCGATCTCCTCATCTGCGAATTCGATGAGGGTATCCATGATACCGATCAGGAAGTGTTCATGATCCCGCTTGCGGGCCAGCTCCATCCATTTCGCGGTAGACTTCCTGCCGAAGTACTGGCGGATGTGCAGCTGCAAATTCATATAGTATTCCTTGACCGGCTTTCTTTTAAAAGTAATGGTCACCGAACCCGTACTGTGATCGGTCACATGATCATCAATGATCCCGGCCGTGCGCAGTCTGTATAATGCCAGCTGCGTATCTCTGGCGGTACGAATGCTGTAATATTTCTCCTTCAGGTCTTCCGTCAGCTCTTCAGAGAGCTGCAACTCATAATGAGAGGCACCCTTCAGGATCAGCTCATGCTGATAGATGGTCTTGAGCTCTTCCACAAAAGACTCACCATACGTAGAAGCGGATGCTGCCGCATAGACCATGTGTTCTTCAAATCCATTATTACCGGCGGCACTGATCTTTTTTGTGATCTCTCCGGCGATGTCATTGGTCAGGCCGATCACCATAGTCTGTTCGGAATCATCTTCGACCAAATGTAACAGCGGACCAATACCCGGACCTCGTTTTTGCTGCAACCAGCCGGCATAATCATCCGGATCTCCTAAAGCCATGACGATCTTACGCAGATAGTTCATGATCTCGAGTGCCCGGTGGGGATCAAAGTTTCTGCGGACCTTATCGTGATTTCTGAGACTTTGATTTTTCAGATCCAGCAGACCCATGATCACCTGATCTTTCTTATCCCGCTGAACGGGTCCGTGCGCATATAAATAACGGCCTTTTCCAAGCTTGAGTCCGGCAACTACCGGAAATTCCTTATGCACGATCTCGGTAACCAGGTCCATGAAGAAACGGAAGTCATAACGTACTTCCGTAAGCAGCTCACGGATCATTACCTTTTCCTTTTTCACATCCGTGAATGCATCCGCTGTTCTGCGGTATGAACCCTTTCCTTCAATACCACTTTTCGTCAGGTCGGATGGTACATAGAGTACACTTTCAGGGATCGCCAGTTCCCGGTAGATATCCGTCAGGATATCGTGCGTGGCGGAGCTGGTCAGTCCCTTTAAGGAAGCCGGCGTTTCTTTGGTCCGGCAGAGATGACTCAGTTTCCGGGCTGCGTTCAGGTAATCCGAGCGGAATTCATCCCCCCATTCCGAAACGCGGTGAATATCCTTTAAAAATACCGAAGTGAAGGCAACCGGTTCTTCCACTCCTTTTTTCATGGCAGAACCAAAGGTCTCCGTCAGCAGCAGGTCCGGATGCACCAGCAGGATCTGATACATTCCTTCCCGCAATTCTTTGATTCTCTTTTCAATAAATCCCCCTTTCGATGAGGAAGGGATACAGCAGATACGCTCATACTCCAGCTCCTGCAGTTCATTACAGGTAGCATTCATGCTGACGGGATCGGTATCAACCACCAGGCTGATCCCTGGTTGCAGCATGGCAGCCAGTTGCCAGTCGCGAGAGGTATCCTTTCCATTAGGCAGGCAGGCCAGCATGTCTTCGGTTTGCAGCATGCGGCTCATAAGTCCTGTGTCTATAGCAGAAGCCTCCTCTCGGAACACATTCTGTCGTATAAACTGCAGAGATGCGTGATGCTCCTCCGAGTGCAGATCCGCATAATGGATCCGGCGACCGGTGAAAATTCCATTCGTAAAACGCTTACCCGAATCTTTATCCGCTTCCGGTCCCTCATAATCAAGGACCGTACATAAGGTCAGGGCATTATCCGGATCATAGGTGTAGTAAAAGGTCAGGCTTTCTTCGCTTTCGGTATAGCTCAGCTCCAGGGCCGGGATCCTTTCTTCCTCTTCATGCAGTAAACCGTTCAGGCAGGTGACCCAGTCGTTAATTCCCGATGCAATTTCATCCGCCAGCTTTGGGTTAACCCCATCCACGCAGATCTTATACTCACCCAGCATCATGCATTGTAAAAGCGCACGCTGCAGCTGGGCTGCTATACGCAGATCAAAAAGCACATTGAAGAGCGGAGTGTAATCGGCCCCGAATTCTTCATTCACCTTATCATCCGTGTACTTACTGATATTCTTGAGGATGTACTTGAGGTTGAGATGATTCAGATCTTTAAATGAAGATAAATCGATGTCGTAGCCGCCATCCTCCTTATCCGTGACAGCCTTAGTCCCAAGATGGGTTTTTAAGACAAAATCGGACAGTCTTTTAGGTGCCAGCAGACGGCTGTTTCGGGTCAGCAAGTTCCAAAGCACTTTCATGACCGGGTGTACCGTCTCCAGGCTGGCGTAATTCGGCAGACCGGTGATCTGGAAGCCGGTATCCATCTGGGACAAAGCTTCGGAATATTCGTTACCGGCGATCTCTTTAAGGACCGCCTCAAAATCGGGGATATAATAACCTGCTTTTAGCCGGTGCATGGAGTTTTCAGGGGTATTTTTCGGGGGATATTAAAAGTCTCTAACTAAATACATGATATATTAGCACCGGATTTGTGACAAAATGTTCCGAATTGAGAGCAGAAGCACCGCTAAGTTCGTTTTTATGTTATTGTATTGTTTTGGGTTAGAAGTCATGATTTAGAAGTCTGAAGTCTGAAGTCTGAAAAAGATGATCGATCTGATATCATAAAACTAAATCCTGAGATTTATTACCCCTTTACTGCTTCACCGCATGCATGAACAGAGAAATGTTTTTTAATAACCGGCTGCCGAACCAACGTCGTAATTTGCGCAGAGCGCAAAAGACAGAGGCGGCGCCGGTCCCCGGTCTTCGGTCCCCGGTCCCCTTATTGCTTTATTCCCCCAAATAACCTTATTTGCTTCCTGATCTAAAAAAAACGGGTAGGTATGGAAAAATATAAAAAGGCCCATTTGTGGCTGATCATCCCCTTTGTGATCGCGATCCTGGGCTTCATGCGGTCCTATTTTCTGGATTTCTTCAATGCAGACTTCCGGCAGCATATTCACGGACTCTCGGCCATCGCCTGGTACGGATTTGTGATCTGGCAGCCCTACCTGGCCACGCATAAGCAACTGAAGAAGCATCGTAAATACGGAGTGATCGGCGTTTTCCTGGCCGGACTGGTGGTCGCTTCCGCCCTGGCCACCATCCCAAACAATATTCAGGGAGCTATGGCTCAGGAAACTCCCAACCCTGTAGCTCCTCCCTTCTTTTTATACGGAGTATCCTTCTTTGATTTTGTATCCATCATCGGTTTCGGGGCCAGTGTGATCATCGCCATTATGAAGTCCAAAAACCTGGACGATCATGCCCTCTGGATGATATCCACGGTATTCTGGGCCATGGTGCCCGCCTTTGCCCGTCTGACCCTGGTCGGATACGTCATGACCACCGGAGAGCTCACAAATTTTGCCAACATCGCCATGGCCTCTACTCCGCTGATCCTGATCGCTATCGCCGTGCTCATGTATAAGTTCAAACGGTTTCATCCCGCTTTAGTCGCGGTCTTCATCGGAAACCTGCTGGTCTACACCATCAAGCCCTTAGGCGAGAGTGAATGGTGGATCCGGATCGCACAGGCTTTGTTCGGGTGATTTTTGTGGGCTCGCTATCGCTCGCGTTAATGTGTTATTGTGTTACTATGTTATTGGGTACAGTAAGATCTGAAATCGCTAATCGTTAATCTGCAATCCCGCCACAGGCGGGCAACCCCCTTCAGAATTCAGACTTCAGACTTTGAGCTTCGGCTTCGAGCTAACAATCCGCGTGCAATACTTTAACGATCAGTCTAAAATCTTCATTAGCGTTTCCGGTAATTTTTTATTCCATATCTGATCATCATGTCCTCCGTTAAAGACTTCCATTTCATAGAATGAACCCGATTCCTCATACTTTTGAACGAGTGCCTCCGCTTCCTGCCTGAAAACCTCTGCTTCCTGGTCACCATATTTCAGATAGAGGTCCGGGAATCGGATATCCGCTGACCATTCATTATCCGCTACTCCCGAACCCAGTGTAGAGTAACATATATAGGTTCCGATGAGTGACGGGTGACGGTTCAGCAGATTTGCCCCAAATCCTGCTCCGTTTGAAAAGCCATAGAATATTCGGTTCTCCGGACCCGGATCCTGATTCAAAGTTTCTTCAACGGAAGGAATAAGCTCATCAGTGAAGTATTTCATATGATCTTTGAAGCGGTCTTTTAGATCCGGCATGTCTGCCATATGTTTATCATTATCTACATATTCAAAATTCCGGTATTGCATTGCAAAAGTGGAACCCCCTTCGCCCTGACCGGTCGCTCCGCCAACCACTTTATCATTTGAATGACTTCCAATGTAGATCACCGGTTCAATGATCTCATTTGATATCAGCGAATCCAGCATCGCTTTAATAAAGCTGTTATCGGTAGATCGCTCGCCATCGGTGGCATATATGATCGGGTAGTTCTTCTGAGCATCGAATGAATCGGGAAGATAGACATTATGCTTTCTGAATTCCCCGAGGCTTTCACTGTAAAGGGAGTCGACATAATACTCTGACCCGCCGGTATAGGAGATATCCTGAGACGAACCTGTTATAGTAAGTACCAGCATTCCTGCGATCACTGCGATCATCATGAGTTTATTCATTGTGTGATATTCTTTTTTGTGTCAGTTAATTATCAGATACTCTTCTTCAGTCCTTCGAGGTCCGTCACCTCCGGGGCATCCCAGTTACTGACCTCCCCGTTCTCCCCGATCATCAGGTAGTGCGGAAAACCGTAGTAGCGGTCGATGCGCTTGCTGACCTCTTGCTGCATCTCCAGTTCCAGCTCTTCCGACATATATACGTGGTAGCCCTGAAGATCATATTTCTTAATAGTGTTGATCCAGTCCTGTTTGGATAGCGGGCCGGCAGTTTCGCGCCCCAGGTACAGGAACACATAATCATTCTGACTCAGCAGCTCTTTACCGGCATCCTTATTCTTAAAAGCTGATATGCAGGGACCACAGGTGGAAAACCATAGGTCTGTATAGATCTTCTTACCCTGCAGTTCCGGCTGAGCCAGCACTTCTTCCAGGGAGGTGAACTGCTGATCCTTGTCCAGAAATTGTATGGACTGATCTCCTTCAAAGCTGAGATCAAACCAGTAAACCCCCATGAATATCAGCACGGCAGAAGTTAAGGTCCCAAAACTCCATCCAAGTGCCTTTCTGAACCGGGCGATCTCCCCTTTTCTTATCATCTTCCTGAAGTACCCGTATACCGGGCCCAGTATGAGTGCAGCAGCGATCTTCTCCAGGTAATTATCCATATATAAGGGGTGAAAGATATGCCACAGAATTAAAGGATTGCCACTTTTATTATGCCAGTACAGGACGTAAAAGAAATTGACCACCACCCAGCCCCCCAGTATAAGTCCGGCAAATACGGACCAGTAAAAGCCTTTACTTTTCTTTTTTTCAGGCTCGCCGATCCATATCAGTCCCAGGAAGATAAAGATCCCGCACATCCACACATAGCCCGCCAGGTAATTGGCCATAGCATAAGGGTTCGGTATGTGGCTGAAGGCAAAATAGGCAATAGTAACTCCTAATACGGCCAGTATGATCTTTTCGATAGTTAGTTTCTTCATATTCATTTGTTTAACTGAAGGTTCGGTCGCTAAGGTAGGAGACCGGACGGGACCATTATAATTAAGCATCCAAAGGAGCCTTAGCATGATCTGAATGAGGTCCAAGGGACTTTGAACGGTTTATTCCACCGTTCACATGCTCAGAAGCCCCGTTCACATATTAGTTTTAGGGATCTTTGTCTGTTCTCCTATCTTCGTTCTCAAAAAGATCATGCCTTTCAGAAGACTTAAAATAGCCGAATGGGGAATACACGCGCTGGCCGTGCTGGTACTTGTTTTAACAGGCCTGGACAGCTACCGAACCAAGATCATGATCATGATCGAACAGGGGTTTCCGGGAAAAGTGGGATCTATGATCACCACCAATGCTTATCAGGACTTCTGGCATATCCTCATCTTTGGCTTGTACATTTTAACCTGGTTTCTATTCTATTACGGGATCTATCAGCGTTATGAAGGGTCTCTTAAAAAGAAAGTGCTGGGAGGAATAGCCGGCTGGATCATCTTCAGCCTCACCCATGGCGGTATTGTGTATGTGGTCAGTCAGATCCTGGCATCTCGGCCGGTGATGATGCTGAAAAAACTCAGCTTTAATATTGAATACCAGCTGGGACAAACGATCTTTGACCTTTATTTCATCATCGGGGTGGTCGCTTTCATGGCACATACCACCATGCAGTTTTTGTATCGTTATCAGGAACTGGAGCAGGCCGATAAGGTACAGTCCGAATTATCCCTGATCCGGTCCCAGCTTCGTCCTCATTTCTTTTTTAATACCCTGAATAATCTTTATTCCATGGCCCTGGATACCGGAAACGAGACCCTTGCTACCGGCATACAGAACCTGACCGGCATGATGCGCTATTCTATGAAGCAAAGCACTCAGGACCTAGTACCGGTTGCTGAAGAATGGGATTATATTCAACGTTACGTGGACCTGCAACGACTTCGGGTTGAGGAAGAAAATGTAAAAATAGACCTGAACAGCTCCGGTAATTTATCCGCTGCCCGCATTGCTCCCATGATCCTCATCAATTTTGTAGAAAATGCATTTAAGCACGGGATCAGTTATGAGAAGAAATCATTTGTGGATATCAGTCTGCAGGTGACTATGGAAGAGATCACCCTCCAGGTAAAGAACAGTAATCATCCTTCGGTGCAGGATTCAGGCGAGTCCGGCATTGGAACCGAACAGACAAAAAGATTATTATCCCTGCAGTATCAGGATACCTATGACCTGAACATTACTTCGGATCCCGATTGGTACCAGGTCGTGTTGACTTTGCCTTCAAAATGAAATTAACCGCCATATCCATAGACGACGAACCCAGGGCCCATACGGTCATTGAGCATCATGCCTCAAAGATTCAGGACCTGGAGCTGGTATATAAATTCACTTCTCCGCTGAAGGCCCTGGACTATCTCAGGGATCACGAGATCGATCTGATGTTCCTGGACATCAATATGCCGGATATGGACGGGATCTCACTGCTTAAGTCACTGAGGAATCCTCCTGCGGTAATATTCACTACCGCTTATGATGAATACGCCGTGGAAAGCTACGATCATGAAGCGGCCGGATACCTGCTGAAGCCTATTGAATTCCCCAAATTCTATAAGGCCGTGATGCGGGTTATTGATATGAAAAGGGGAGCCTCATCTGTAACAAAAGAGACCGATGATAAGCCGGCATCTCTGTTGCTTAAGAGCGGCACCAAAATGCTGAGATTCGAACCGGGTGATATCCGCTATATCGAAGCTTCCGGCAACTATGCCGAGCTGCATATGGAAGAAGGCAAACAGCTGGTCGACCACACCCTCAGTGAACTCATGGACGAACATCTGCCGCCCTCCTTTTTACGCATCCACCGGTCCTATGTGATCAATACTGAATACCTCAAAGAATATGAAAGTCATCAGCTGAAGGTGGGTGAGGCGACCCTGCCCATCGGGAAGACCTACCGGGAGTCGGTTAGGGACTTTGTGAAATCCCTAGGCTAGCCCGGGTGGGTAGTTATCAGGTGGATTGAGCAATTGTGGAATTAAGAAACTTTCCGACTTCGCTCGGAAAGTCTGCGTCGGTCGCTGTGATGAGAACCGTATATACGCGCCAGATCATAAGACCGGAGCGCTCCTCCCACAGAATCAAAATGAGAGCCCATCTATTATATCTGATTAGGCAAATCGGGCTCTCATTTATTTCTCTATCACCCAGTCAGATCATTTTACTAAATCACCTATTCTTTTTGAGGTAATATGAAGTTTAAGGAAAAACCAAAGGTTGTAAGGTCTTCTTGTATAAATACCATAGGAGTGAGAACAAAGAGGTTAGTATCCCCTGCGTCAAAGACCAGCGATAACCCGACATCAAATACCGTAGTGTTATCACTTTCTGTCACAGTTTGGCCGCCTGATTTTAGTTTGCTCTCACCGGTGATATAGGTTACCCCGGCTTTAGGTTGAACCACCATACTCTCAGATGCCTGAAAGTCCGTAAACAAAGATACTCCCACATTCAAAAAGTCACCCGTGAAATCTATATCGTTGTCATCCAGAACATCATTTGAATACAGTTGCTTCTCATATGCCCCATTCAAGGCAATAGACAGAGGAATTTCATCGTCCTGTTTTATCGGGATAAAGGAAACGAAAGGAGAAATGACCGTAGCATTCAGATCTGCGCCCAGAAATTGCTGATCGTATCCTACCCGGCTGATACCTGCTCCCAGGTCAAGTATACCCGAAAATGAGTATGCGATGGCTCCCCCAAAGCTATTAGCATCTTCGTTTGTGGCAAAATTACCCGCTATGCCAAAGCCGCTTTGTCCCTTATCTAAAAATGCACTTTGTGAAAACACAAAACCAGTGCAACACATTCCGATCATTATTGTAAGTAGATATTTTTTCATTGTATCCCTCACCTTTTATTTATTAATAAATGATCTAAATATTTAGACATAAATAGGTTTAGACACAATATATTTAACAGCGATGATTTAGTATATTTTATATTATTTAATTATATCAATATTTGGATCACCCGTAAGATATTTCATTACACACCTGATAAGGTTTCACCTGTTGTGTGATCAGACCATTTCCTTAGATTGCATCGTGATGTCTTATTGATTTGAGACACAGATCAATACGGGTTTTCTAGCAATCTAAACGGGTAATACAATGAAACATATAGCATATATGCTGTTGGTGGCCGTTTCTGTGTCACTGATAATAGCAGGGTGTGAAAGTCAGGTAACAGATACAAGCAGTGAACCTGAGGGAGAACGGGCCTTAGCCCTAAAAGGAAGCGCTGATAATAGTCTGGAGATCGGACCTGAAGTAAGTCTTCAGGATATCATGGCCTCCATGAATGAAATGATGGCTGCAGAAGGTTTTGACTTCAGAGTTTACAAGGCTGAATACATTACAGCAGGTGAAAGTAATGAAGCCGGTGCTGAAATACTTGCAAAGGATCTGGGAAACAAACAGCTTGGTTCTGACTTTGTTCCAAATGATGTGAGAAGAGGCTGGAGTAATCCTGGCTTTGCAGGTGATACCGATGACATCACCTTTGCCATAGATCAGACCGGAGATGCAACGCCATTCTCACCAGGAGTTTCTGGCGCTGAAGCGACAGCGGCTATTCAAAGCGCAATGAGTACCTGGGATAATCGTACCTGTTCTGACCTGGCTTTAAATCGAGCCCAGGATTTTGGAATTGATATTGGGGTCATTGCATTTCTTAACGGATTGAGTGGCAGCCCATTTGTTTTTGCAGACATTCAGCATGCCGGATTCAGAGACATTAACTTTGCAGGTGGGGTACTGGGAGTTGCATTTACATTTGTTTTTACCGAATCAGGTGTTCCTACTGATATTGATGGAAATGGTAAAAACGATGTTGCATTCCGCGAGATCTATTATGATCCCAGCTGGTTGTGGACCGTAGGGGGATTCCCAGGTGTAGATATTGAAACCATTGCCCTTCATGAAGCGGGTCATGGATTGAGCCAAGCACATTTTGGGAATATTTTCAGAAAAAAGGGTGAGATTGTAGTCAATCCTAAAGCTGTCATGAATGCGGTCTATCTTGGCGGTGAACAACGCTCACTGCTAGGCACCGACAATGGTGGTCACTGCAGTAACTGGGGCGAATGGCCCAATAACTGACATTGAACTCTTAAACTATTAATTAAAGGAGATCAGAAAACTGATCTCCTTTTTTATGCCTTTACATAATAATTACTGATCGTTTCATTATACGTATTAATAGGTACGTACTTATACCCCTTTTGATGTATATTAGAAATATATGTTGATATTACCATTGAAATTAGATAAAAGATATCTGGTGATGTCTTCATGATATGAAAATCAGATCATGACGGGTTTTTTTAGCAATTAAATGGGTAATACAATGAAAAAATCAATAGTACTTAGTGTATTAGTATGTCTTGGAATGTCTCTTTCAGCTTATGCTCAAGGCGCAACAAAAATAGTTGATGAATTTCCTGCTTTCTTTCCACCACTCACAATGTGTAACGGTGAATCTGTCATAATTGAGGGAATTGCAACTGTTATTACTACAATTGTCAATGACAGCAATGGTGGATTACATAGGACTCAAAAGATCAGATTTGATGCCTCTGGTATTGGCAGTGAAGGTAATGAATATACTTTAGTAGGGTATACATCCAACACATCATATAATGGAACAAGTGGAGCTGAAAATCGCACCAGAACTCTATCATACGTTATTAAAGACAACATAAAAGGGAAAAACTACAGATATAGCGGGGTAGTCCATTTTACTGTTAACAGTAATGGAGTCCTTGTCTCTGAATTCTTAAAAGATAACACTCCATGTGAGTAGTATTTCATATTTCGCATTCAGAAATAAACACCCTATCAAAATTAGGGTGTTTTTTTGTGTCAATTTTTCCTCGGTCTCAATATTACTTTCAGGAACTTATACAGTGACCTGACCCAGTATCTCCGGCATTTACTGAAATGTGTATTAACTGAGGAACTCTTCAGACACCTATCAGATGCTATATTTTATAAATTCTGCAAACATCCTTGTTATTCATGTGTCATACTCTCAATCCTTGGACACTGATCTTTAATCCTTCCTTCCACCACATTCACTTAAATATTCATTATTCTGCTTTTCGCTTTCCCATCCTGTCAATAACTGTTCAACAGATTCCGCACATAGCTCAGGATGATGAGGTTTTTTTGTTTACTCAGCTCATTGCTGCTCACCCGTAAGATATTTCATTACACACCTGATAAGGTTTCACCTGTTGTGTGATCAGACCATTTCCTTAGATTGAATCGAGATGTCTTATTGATTTGAGACACAGATCAATACGGGTTTTCTAGCAATTTAAACGGGTAATACAATGAAAAAGACAATAGTTTCAATATTCGTGGTATGTTTTGCAATCGTGGTGTACGGATTTACACCCAATAGTGCATTAATGCAAAGTGATAATGCTGCAATAATCAATATGAATGATGGTACCTGTGGTATGTCTGGTGCTGATATAGATGGAAACAGAATATTTGGTGGGTTCGGTATTGTTGAATTACGTCTATCAAATAACAATAAGGCTATGATCGTCTGTAAGGGTACGGGCCTTGTTAATGACTCTGGCAGTGCACAGCATTATGACGGATTCAATTGCGGAGTTATTTCAAAAAAGACTGGACAATTTTACATTACTCAAGATTCTCAAGCAACAGTATCTAAGAATGGTAATGGCACACTGAAATGTACAGTCGCCTTCTAGCTTATAGCATAAAAAGTCAGAGGACAAATCATTTCACATTTGAGTTGCACTTAGACTTCTTATCAGTTCTACAATTCATTACAAATCAGGCCCACATACCTTATTGACTATGTGGGCTTTTTATATTGTATGAAATTTTTTGATTGCAATGGTAATGAGGATACGCTTTATAGACTTACTTAGACTATTTATAAATTTCAATAGTCAATACAATAGAAACCTGATCGAACAGACATATTAATATTCTACTTTAAATTGCATGTATGCTGAGTAATATTAATTAGCATAAAAATTAGAATACAGAATCGCCATTGCGTTTAATTAGCAGCATTCTACCTTTGTAAATAGTGTTGTCTTCATGATCTGAAAAGCGGATCAATGTTGGGTTTTTCTAGCAACTTAAACGGGTAAGACAATGAAAAGATCAATAATACTAAGTGCGATCGTATGTCTGGCAATTTCATTGAATGTCTTCGCGCAAAATGGTGCTACTAAGACAGTAGATGATTTCAATTCCTCTTTTTTCGTGCCATGTAGTGGCGAAATTATAAACCTGCAAGGAACCAGAACATTAGTCTCTAAATTATTTTTTGATGAAAATGGTGGATTGCATGTTATGGGACACTTCTCCATTAATGCCAAAGGCGCTGACAGTCAGGGTAATGCCTACAACCTAAATTATAATCGAAATTTTAATTTAAATAATCCTACTGGTCCGGGATTCACCAGAACTGTGAATCTAGGTTATAATTTAATCGGACAGGGTAAAGCTCCAAATCTAAAAGTGAGAAGATTAATGCACATTACTGTAAATAGTAATGGTGAAGTTACCTCGTCCTTTGGTAATTTCGATGTTTCATGTAAATGATGTATAACAAAGTAAATTAATTATAAAGCACTCAATTCACCGTTGGGTGCTTTTTATTTTTGTTTACCTCAACTTCTCTGCATCATGAACAGTAAAACAACCTCAGGTGACAGAGTTTGAATTAAAGATCTCATTTTTCCGCTATCCGGCTGTTCATTTTCATTACATTATTGATCATAATGATTGTTGCACGTATGAATTTCAATCCTCCATATCCATTCAAGGGTTTTCATTTATTATTTTGCACTCCTTTCTGATCCTTTACAGATCAATTCCTCATTTCTGCCGGGAATCTGTAGCCCCTTTTGACATATCTTAAAAGATCTGTCGCACTTCAGTCCACTGCTTGCATATCAGTATGTACCAACCTGAATTCAATGTAAGACATATTATTACACCACTCACAAGGATTCACCTGTTGTGTAAACTGACCATTTCCTTAGATTGCATCGTGATGTCTTATTGATTTGAGACACAGATCAATACGGGTTTTCTAGCAATCTAAACGGGTAATACAATGAAAAGATCATTATTTCTAAGTGTATTCGTATGTCTGGCAATGTCGTTAAGCGTATTTGCTCAGAATGGTGCAACAAAAACAGTAACAGAATCAACAGTTCCTTTTGATGCTTTTATAACTTTATGTAGTGGTGAAGCTCTACCTATTAGCGGATTTTGGACAACCAGAACCAGAGAAGTTATAGATAACAATGGAGGAATACATTTCAATGTAAAAGAATCCGTTGAGGCTACAGGTAATGACCTAGCAGGTAACTTTTATGAATTAATAGGGTTCACTGGAAATACGTCATTTAATATTCAAGACCCTGATAACTATACTAGAACAACTACCTATTCATGGGTGTTAAGAGATAACTTAAATGGACCAAACAGAAGGTTCCATAATGTGATTCACGTAACAGTTAAAAATGGTGAGACCATTGTTAATTTTGGTAGACCTACCACTAATTGTAAGTAAATTATATTAAACCGATTAATTTTGAAAAGCACTTCAGGTATCATGAAGTGCTTTTTAATTATACATGAGCTATGATCTATAATGGCCTGTCAGAAACATGAACTAAACCGTAATTGATCCCTTCCGATACAATTTTTTGAATACTGGGCGTATCTCGGAATTCGAGTCGGAGATTGAAAACGGATTTAAGTCGGCAGAAGTCGATTTCGATGACGAAAAGCCACATAACTAAGTGTTATTCCATATTAAGATTCGCTTTTCGGTTCTGAAAGCGTCCTTTTTTTTAGCCTGTTTGAATCGCCCGTAATCTGTCCGTACAGATCTAAGCTTTTGCTGAAGGTAAGATCAAGATGTATACCCCTTAGCTTATTAATGCACGTACTTTTGGGCCGCCAAAAGTACTGCAAAAGCTCTCAAAAACCTGAAGATCTTATTACTCATGAACTTCGGATATATCCGGGTCACGAACGATCCAGTCTTCGGATGCTCCCTGCCCAGGTTTTTTAATTCATTTTTTGGTTCCCCATACACTATACAAATCGGTTCACCGGTGATTCGGCCGGTCCGCCTTCTGCCTGTGGTCCGGACCTAATTCCGTTCAATAATGACCCTTCCTCTCCACTCGTAATATATTTCATTACACACCTGAGAAGGTTTCACCTGTTGTGTGATCTGACCATTTCCTTAAATTGAAACGAGATGTCTTATTGATTTGAGACACAGATCAATACGGGTTTTCCAGCAATCTAAATGGGTAATACTATGAAAAGATCATTAATACTAAGTGTATTCGTATGTCTGGCAATGTCGTTAAATACATTCGCTCAAAGTGATAATGCTGCATTTGTTTTTAACAAGGGAGCAGATAATTGCACGGCTTCCTTATTTGCAGGTCTTAACACCTGGACAGGTGGCTGTACCTATGTTGCCACAAAAAGCGGTAACGTCAGCTTTATGATCAATGCTACCCTGGTCTCCGGTCCCGGTGTAGAGGAAACAACTAAGTTTGAATTTGAACAAACCGTCAATGGAGTTCCAATGCTCGTACGATGTGTTGCAACAAAATCTGGTCAAGCCAACTGTAATGTGAAAGAGTTATAAAAGTAATCGTTAATCATATTTAAGGCACCCGATATCTTATTGGGTGCCTTTTTTTGAATGTAATTTCCCCTCACCTTTACCCTGCCTTATTTATATTTAAGTCTTCCAGCTTACATCTTTCAGCTTCCAGCAATTGCATATAGAAGTCAGCTACCTGGCAATCAAACTATAGTGATCATTTGTAACGAATCCCTTAAAAGCGTGTCCTGTACCCGGGGACCGGTGCCCTTTTCTGTGGGTCCATCTTTTTTTAGCGGACCATTAGGGGTATCCCCCCTCCCTAAGTGTAATACTTACAAAGACTATTCATTGGAATACTAAAACTAATTACTGAATACCATGTTTTTAAACAAGATGACCATCTACATATGTGCATTTTCTCTGTTGCTCGGTCTGTCCCTCACAGGGTGTGATACGGCATCCGACAACGGAAACCAGACCAATCTGAGCTTACAGTTCAGCACGGCCGGCAGCAGTGCCAAAGCCATTTCTTCCAGTTCCTTTCAGGCAACAGGTGATACGCTACGTGTAACCGGCTCGAACGGTACGCTCGTGCTAACGGATATATGGTTCATTGTCGAGGATTTTGAACTGGAAAAAGCGGACGGCGAATGCGAAGGCATCGCCAATGAAGATTACTGTGAAGAAGTGGAATCCGATCCTTTCTTTGTGGATCTGCCGCTCAATGCCGAGATCATCGATCTCGGAGCTAACCCGATCACTGCCGGCCTGTACGAAGAGCTGGAATTTGAGATCGACGATCTTGACCTCGATGAAGAAGAGGACCCCGAAGAGCAGCAGCAGAAGCTGGAACTTCTGAACGAAGTACGTGCCGTCTTTTCAGACTGGCCCGACTCGGTCAGCATGGTGATCATCGGAGAATTTGAATCGGCCCAGGGCGGAACCACCTCCTTTAAAGCCTATGCGGAAGCCGAAGTGGAGATCGAACTGGAATTCAATCCTCCACTGGAAGTATCGGACAACACCGTGAATAAACTGGTCAGGATCAATATTAATCCTGCGGACTGGTTCCTGCGTGGTGATGGTACCGTGACCGATCTTTCCCAGTACGATTTTGAGAATACAGGACAGATCCTGGAATTCGAAGCGGAGATCGAAAACGGATTTAAGTCGGTAGAAGTCGATGATGATGACGACTAAGCCCTAACACCGAATATTACCCAAAGATAAAAGGTCGTTTTCCTGACAGAAAGCGGCCTTTTTTTTATGTCATTGATTCCCTATTCACTTCGCTCAAGATTTTTGTGTTCATGTGTTCATGTGTTCATGTAAGGCGCATTACGATGATCTACATCGAATCTGTCATTTCACTTTTCACATTTGCAAAGGCATGCCTGCGGCACACTATTCACAATAAAAAGCCAGCCCTTTGCAGGCTGGCTTTGATCACTAATGCAGATCTGTTATGGGTACTCGTTTCCGGTCATCACCAAAGAAACGGATCTATAGTGTTTAATTCACTTTAAATACTTCTGCCAGACCCGGGATCAGACCGTTTTTTGCGGCCCACAGGGATCCGTCTTTTCCGATGGTGATAGCCGTCAGTAGAGGGATCCCGGTGGCAACTTCTGTGCAGATTCCGGAGCTCAGATCACATTTGTTGATGGTACCGCCGATACCAGCATCAATCTCCACGGCGAACCATCCCTTCTCATCCAGCTCTGCCACATAGAGATATCCTTCCTCATCAAAAGCCAGGTCGACAATGGAGGTGAATCCGCCGTCAAAGACTTTCTCACAGCCCGGATCGATACCGCACCGCACGTTCTCAGATGCAGGATCTACTCTCCAGATATTCGATTTGCCCAGCGGAGATGGGAAACCTTTCAACTCACCCACATAATAATATCCGTCAGGCCCGACCTCTACGCTGGTGCTCACGGCTTCGGCCGGTATCTGAGGCGGAACAAAGCAAAAAATGGCTCCACTGCCCGGACAGCCAAAAAGATCTTTCAGGTCCGAGGTAGAGACTATCTCCGGCGGCAGTATCGCAACCACCCCGATCTCCCCCTGATTGCTGACCCTGAGCAGATCGTTACCGGCAGCATCAGCTACCAAAGCGGTGTTTCCGTTTAAAGCGTACACGTCAAAGGGATTCGAGTCGATGATCCCTCCGTCCGGATTATTGTCGGCTTCGAACTGATAGAGGTTCGCGATCAGTTGTGCATTCCCATTCGAGACTCTGAACAGGGACTGTCCCCCTACGCTCCCCGGGTTACCTATAAGTCCCTGAAGAGCCCATAGTGAACTTCTTCCCAGCGGAGCGATAGACGAGACTCCCGGAAGGGAAATCTCCGTCATCCCATCCAGGGAGCGTACGCCGGATCCGGCATCCGCGATCATGATATCCCCATTGGGTGCGGTGGCCAGTCCCAGGATAGGCGTAGCCAGTTCCGGTGCATTATTATTATTTTTAAGGGCGGTTTGGAAGGGACTTCTGCTTTGTGAGATCACCCGATTCGGATCCGGATAGTCGGATCGGTCCATGGTCACTGCCTCCGCCGTTTCGTCCGCGGGGGTCATGGTGGCATCCGTACAGGATATAAGTATGAGAGGTATTAAGAGTACACCTAAAGCCAGGAGGGCTGATGTACTAAAGGTTCTCTTTCTTTTGTGATTTTTTGCGTAGTCATTCATAGTCAATTCCCGTTTTAATTGTTTGAAGTATGAATGAGGAAAAAACCGGTCAGCAGATGAACCTAATTATGATCACCAATCGAAAAGCCAAGTGTATTAAATTTAATCCTATACCCGTCATTTTCAAGCAGATCCGGAGATTCTAATGTTTGCTGGAATTCATGTGTTCATGTGTTCATGTGTTCATGTGTTCATGTGTTCATGTAAGGCGCATTACGATGATCTATATCGAATCTGTCATTTCACATTTCACTTTTCACATTTGCAAAGGAATGCCTGCGGTACACATTTTCAGCTCACATACTCCACCCACACCAGCTTCTCCGCATAAAGCTCCTCCTCCCCGTCATAGCGGTAGGCCGCCAGTTTCTCCTTTTTGCCGATGCTGTAATCCAGGCAGCAGACGTAAGGTGACTGCAGCGCCGGCTCGCCTCTGAGCCAGTAGTGACCGAAGAAGACCGGTTTCCGGTCCTCGTAATGCCAGCGATTGGTGACCAGATCTGATGCCGTTTTGCCGGCATGCCCGCTCAGATCGGCATCGAATCCGTAGTGTTCGATAGGCGTCTGCGCCGGATCCTTCCACCATTTGATGCGCATCTCGTCCCGCTGGGTTCCGTGCTTGTCGGTAAAGGTCACCCCCTCCGGCAGGGACTCCTCGATTCCTTTCAGCAGGGTCTCCGTGAGGGACCACAATTCATGATGCGGATCCCCGGCCCTGGCAAGGTATTCCCCGTGCTCACGGATCCTGGCAGCATGATCCTCCAGTGCCTCAACCGACTCCGGATGCCAGGTAGCATGCACGGCCCGGAGGTACTCATTCTCCCAGGTCATGGGAAGGGACCGGAACCAGTGAATATATTCCTCGTATTCCTCCAACCCTTTGGCCCGGACTTCAAACTGCTCCAGGGTATGCTTATGCTGATCAATATTCTTTTGCGTCCGCGGCCGGACATAACCGCCCTCCCCGTCCTTCTCATTGAACAGGATAGCGTTCAGCTCATGATTCCCCATCAGGGCAATGGCCTGATCGTTGTCCGTCATAGACCGGACCAGCTCCAGAGTTTCCGGGATCTTAGGTCCCCGGTCGATATAGTCCCCCACAAAGATCACCTTCCGGTCCGGGTGTCCCCAGGAGGATCCATCACGGGTATAACCCAGTTTGAGGAGCAGGCTTTTAAGAGCCTCACAGTGGCCGTGGATGTCACCGACGATGTCGTACATGGAGGAATTAAACATTAAAGATTAAAAATTAAAAGTGAGTTTCAGTCAGCCGGCCCCGTATTGGAGCGTCATCCAGATACATACGGGTCACGAACGATCCAGGCATCGGATGCTCCCTGCCCGGGTTTTTTGACTCATTTTTCCTGCCCCATTTCTCAGGTCACAGTCTTTTGGGCCGGCAATTTTATCCCCTTTCAGGCATTGATACTGTTCGTAATGACAGGTTTATATGATACTGTGCAGCCGCCGGACAGAGTTGCATATAAGAACCAATTTAAGCTAATTAAAACATAGTTTTTAGATACGATTCCTATACAGTTCATAATTAAGCGGAGGGTGAGGTTATGAGAGATGTAGTTTTGTGGGTGGTCATGTTTGTGTTCTTTTATTCCTGTCAGTCGGGATTGCAGTCGGATGGCGGGGAAGTAGATTCTGAATCTAGGTATAGTATAAATTCTCAGGAACTGGGTGTACTATCCGGGGTTGAAACAGACTGGAATCTGAGTTCCGGAATCGCGGTCCTGGGACCTGAAGAGACCGGTGAACCATTAGGGAGGCTTGAATTTACTTTACGCCAGGGCAGCGTGGATCTGGACAGCATATACATTGAGAGAGCGGTATTCTCATGGAGTAATTTAAGGTCAGGTAATCCATCTGCTGTTGATGCCCGGCTTTACAGCCTGTCTGTGACTCAGAAACAGTGTAGGGTAACATCAATTAACGTTTCAAACGTCACAGTAACCGGTCCCTCCGGAAATTGCGTACTGGATCTGGTACGAATTGATCAAAACGGTGCAGGTGAGTCATTACAAATATCATTTTTTGCCAATGCTGTGGATTGACCTTCATTGCCCGGAATTCCCGTCAGGGCCGGATAAAATTTATAATACCACAGAAGCGGAACCATCATTGGCGGTGCTTCGCTTTTCATCATTCGCTTCGAACCTCAGATCCCTGGTGAGTCCATCCATCGCACATCAATCCCTCATTTCCATCGATAACTCAATATCCTCCATGGGCCTGCCCTCGCCGTCGTATACTTCGAATTCATGCTCTATGGAGTAGACTACCTTGCCTTTGAACTTCAGCTCAGCCGGCAGCTCTTTGACCTTCCAGGATTTTTCATACTTCCGTGACCGCACCAGATAGTAATCCGGATACACCCCCGTTTTCATGGTCTCCATCATCCCGCCCTGAATATGCCGTATGCGAATCTCAGGTTTCTTCCTATCGTTTTTTCTCGTTTTGGTCACATTAATCAGGTTATTTAGCTTATGATTTTATTTATATCCTGTAATCCTAAAAGATCCGGAGTACTTAACAGGACAAAGACTGTCATTTCCCTTTTCACATTTCACATTTCACATTTCAAGTTTGCCGAAAAAGGGCCCCTCATCCTGTCCCATTACCTACAAAACTCGGGGCCTTTTCGCTCTCTTAACCAACGTATGTACACCATGAAACAACCAACATTTAACACAACGAGAGCAATATAGCGGCGAGGGGTGACATGGCGTGTCATAGGCAGATTATCTTTTATTTTTGCATTAGATAGGTACTTCTTGTATTTGTCAGTACAACTGAATGCAAAGCTGAATAATGATATGAAGATCGGCCTCTGGAATATTGATCATCCGGAATACTATGAGGGGAAGCTATCTCAGAATCAGCGCTTCATCCGGATCAAAGAATACCTGAAAGAGCAGGATTGTGATATCTACATCCTTTGCGAGACCAATGCTGCTTTGACACTGGATGGCTATTTTGCTTTCTACAGTGATGAAAGTCCTTATATAAATAAAAGCAGAAACTATAATAAGCCCAATGCCTACTACCAGGTTGGGGTGTATAGCCGGGTACCGGCCAGGCAGCGGACCATTACTGAGCCCATAAACGGGGTCCTGTGTGAGATCACCAATGGGAACCAAAAATTCCTGTTGTATGGAAATGTGATCACCATCAAGGACCGTTGGAAAAAAGACAGCGATCTGACCTACTCAGACCGTCTTCAGGAGCAACTGTCACAATTTGAGTCCTTGGCTGACGAGGGCTTTATTATCGGAGGCGACCTGAACCTCCGGAAAGGGTGGGCCAACAAGAATAAAGCCTATAATAAGGTCAAACAATTTGCAAAGGATAATGACCTCTGCTGGCCTACCTCCGAACGCACGGACACTGTGCAGCATATGATCCATTCAAATGATCTTATCACTTCCTTGGAGATTGATGCTTCTGTTCAGCATGATAAAGTAAGAAAGAACAGGCTGAGTGATCATCCGTTTGTGAGGGTTGATGTCAAATTAGACTAACCTGTTTCGTTTAATCGTAATTCAATCTAATCTTCGCCGTTCGGTCCATCGCAGATCTACCATCCGCATACCATTTATCTGCTGATCAGCTGTATGAAATCATAATCCACCTGGTAGAACTTGTCCTTGAATGCCAGCGGAATACCCTGGTCAAAATCGATCACTCCGTGATGCGGTCCTTCATGAAAAGACAAAACGGTTCCTTCAGGTATATGATCTTCAACATGCGGGTGATTGTCCGGGCTGACATCCTCTTTCAGAAGGAAACGGCATTGTTCGTTCAGGGTGAAGTATCGAAGCCGGTAATCTCCTTCCAACATGACCATTTCAGTCACATAGCAGCGTTTTCGTCTTCGAATAATATGAAGTATGTCACCCAAGTCTTCCCATTCCACGTACAGGCTCTGGATATCATGTACGGGCCGGTAGTCGAAATCGTATTTTCGCAGGAGTGCTATTCCTCTTCCATGGGATAACCGGTCAGGCATGGACCTGCTCCTCCAGTACCGGCAGCACGGCGGACCAGTCCGGGTATTCTTCCGATCCGAACCGGATCCATAGCCCCTGAAAGTCACGAGCACCATTCCAGGGAAGATCGTCGATCAGGATATCGCCGCGGAGGAGATCCTTTCTCTTGGACAGGATCAGCTTATTGCGGACGGCGGCCCCGAAATACTTTTCCACCCACAACCGCTTATGGGTCCAGGCATCCGGATTATCCCATGGAGCAGATGACAGGATGAAAACCTCAAAACGCTCATCCTCCAGTAAGGAGTTCACCGCCTCTATACTACCCGGAATGGGATCAAGGTCCTCGTAGATCCCTGGCAGCTTATCCGGCCGGCCTTTATAAGGCGTCTGCTTCGATAAGGGATGCGTCTCCCTAGCTTTGTCGAAGTCGGCAATCACGCCGTCGAGGTCGATGTAAATTATCATATCCTTATAGATTAAAAACCCCTCTGATATTATTAGAATTAAATACTTCTCTTAGAAACTGAATAGCATCTGCTAAATCATCGCAATTCGTTGTGTGAGAATGATAACCACTACCACCATGCATTCCAGCTCCCTTCTCCCACTCAAATTTGGAATATATTTCAGAAGATATCATTTCATAGAGTTGAGATTTAATTGATATTTGGCCGCTCTTCGAAATGTATCCAATATTATGATGATCACTTTCAGGATTGATGATTCTTATATATGTGTCATCGTCAGTGTATTCAAGTCTGATAGTATCCATACGTTATTATTTTAAATTAAAATTAGAACTTTAGATCTTCTGATTAACAATAGGCAATCTATGTAGTTCATTGATATAAGACTGAATCAATAGATGCTCCAAAGCTGATGGGATTATAACGTGTTCATCTGGGGTAAGATCAAAACAAGTAAACTCTAATTCTTGCAACAGGTACTTATCTAAATATTTTTCAGGCTTATTTGTACCCTTAATTTTTCCGACTGGGTTGAATAAGAAGTCTTCTCCGTAAAGTTTATATGGTGTATATGAATTCGATATTCTGGATCTAACATTTGACGTTCCAAAATTCAAATCGCTGTCTAATTTCCCTGAACTACCTATATAAATCACTTCTGTTTCTTTCGAAATTATATATACACCTGGAAATTTTCCGATTTCAGATAAGAAGATTCTCCTTGATGAGGCCTCTATTGTCGCATTCTTAAATTTCGATTTAAGATTTACGATTAATTCAGAGTAGTTTTTTACTAAGTCCATGTAATTATTTTTTTGATTTCCAATGCTGATAAATCATCACCATCGCCAGCGTGTCCAGCTCACAGTATTGTAAGAGGGACTTGAACACGGCTTCCCGTTCTGCTTCTGACACATCCGGAAACTGCATACGGGCCCAGGCCATCATGGCTGCTCCCCCGTCGACGATCCGCTCACTTCCTTCAAATTTCACTTCATCCTCGTGCATCACATCCGGGATACCGTATCCGACTTCCGGCAGCTGTTTGTAAGGATTGATCACTTTTCCGGATCCGTCTTCCTGATACAGTACCGTGTCTTTAATACTGAGTCCATTGTAGGGCTGTGAATAGATATCCTTGAGCACCTCACTCTCCTGCAGAATGGCCGGCAGGACATCCTTGATGCTGATCGATTTCCCCATATGTACGGAGTAATGATAGTATCTCACCAGCTGCTGCTGGTCGATCATGTACCGTGGTGAGCCCTCCGTGACCAGCGTATTGATCCAGTCAATAAGCTCTTCCCTGTCCGGTTCTTCCGATCTTTCCAGAGCATCTCTTACATCCCTGAGCGTGCTTCGCTCGTAATGATGGTACATGAATACGCTTCCTTCGTCCTGATCAAGGACCTCCTTCAGCTTCCGGACAAAAGTAAAGCAGGGATACGCTCCTTTCTCCTTTTCGACCCATTCTGCAGCATGCTCCACGCTTCCGTTCTCATGGACCTTATGGACCGAGAACTGAAAGGGCGTCTTTTTATACGGATACGCTCCCTTATGAAAAGGAATAGCAGGGGCAATGCCCTCGAAGTCAATAAAATTCAGCGGATAGGTCCAGGACTTCATTTCCTCATAAAGGCCCGGCAGGATCACCTCATCCGCTTCATGCCGACCGGTCTGCTTCATGATCTGTACGACTTGTCGGTCTTTATAACCATTATCCCATTTTGGTCTGGAGTAGAGGTCCGACTCATCAACCCCATAGTATTCCGGAGTGAGTTCCTTCATCTTGTAGATCTCATCCTCCATGTATTTTCCGGCATCCGCGAACCATACATCAAAGGCGGCCGGTTCGTTGAAGTCGTCTTCGGACCATCCCAGTTTTTCGGACCAGCACTCCCTGAAGCCGCAGGTCTTACCGTTCAGCTTGTCCGCTGGCACACGATGCTCACAGTTCTTACACTTCGCTCCGATCTCAGTCGGATACTTTTTATTCTCTACATAAAGTTCCATCAGTCCCCTGACCCAGGCATCGAATCCCTGTGCCTCCAGTTCTGATTCCGGCTCCCTACCCTTTCCTTCCAGGATCAGGTTTACCTCCTCAGACACATCGATCTTCTTCATGATTGGGTCCCCGAGGTCCAGATCCGGCTTCTCTTCGGTAAGCTCGATCTCGCTCCGACCATCCATGTCTTTCACGATTTTGAAATACTGATGCAGTCCCTCAACGGTTGCAGCACGTTCCTTATCGATCAGGTACAGATAAGGGGTGACCTCCATCTCCGGGTTCACCTGTTTGAACACCCAGGTCTGAAAGGCAATATCATACAGGTATTTCTGCCATGGGCCACGAACTGTACTGGCATTAGTCAGCATCGTTTCGTCTTCTTCTTTTTTTCCCCATGACTTACTCTTCACCTCGATCAGGTCGACCTTATTTCCATCCTTCACAACAATATCAGCCAGCACGTAACAGTGCTCATACATGAAAGCTGCTTCAAATAGGGTTACTTTTTCGTCCGTCAGGTAGTCCGCTGTCTGGGCACTGCTGATGGTCTTATACCGTCCCTTTCCTTTGATCAGTGTTCCTTCCGGAAAATATAACTGGGCCAGCTCCCCGACCTGCATACCCCCCTCCGCAAGGGTCTTCAGGAATTCATTATCCTCTTCCGCACTTACATATTCCTCGTTTTCTTTGTAATAGAGTTTGGTCGGACAGTCGAGTGCGTGAATAAACCGTGATTTGGTGAGATACCGGTGCGCCCTGTCGTCCCAGATGTCAAAATTATCAGTCATATATACCCCTGCTTGATTGAGCTAAAAAGGTAAGGTAAGGGTGCCTGAATTAACCACGCACACTTAATTATAACTTTTTAAGGATCGCTGAAATTCATCCATCATGATCTGTCTCCACACATCAGGGACCAATATTTCAACCTGACTTCCATATTTCATCAAACGATTCTTAAGGTCCTGGGTCCAGATCAGCTCATACTCAAAGACCGTTCCCCCCATTTCGTCATGAACCCTTTGTTGCGAAGAATGCAAGGGTTCATTTTCAATATAAGGGGCAATCTTTTCTTCGAACCAGATGCGACAATTCCGGATTGTTTTGTCATCATTATCTCCAGGCAGATGTACCCCAATCACATTTTTGAACAGCTCATGAGGATCGGAATACCGCAGAGTTTCAATAGGGCGGCGCATATCTACTGAACTGATACGGTCCAGCGCAAAGGTCCTGTTCGCATTTCTGTGATTATCCCATCCGATCAGATACCAGTCACCTTCATACTCCTTCATCAGATAGGGATCAACAACCCTGTTCTCAGAGGGAGCATTGTATTTATTATATATAAAAGTCACTTCTTTTTTTTCCACGATAGCATTCATCAGACTCCTGAATACTTCGTTTCCTTCATACTTCCGGCCTTTATGGAATTCAATATATTTTTTAGGATTTTTCGGGTGATCGTCATCCATATTTAACCATGCCGACTGATACACGGTCTCAAAAAATCCATACCAGAATTCATCTTGTAAACCGGGAATTAATTCGTATTGATGTTTACTGTCGTTATAGGAATTATTCACTCCAAGATCCCTCAGCAGACGAAGATCCTTATTAATTGTATCTCTGTTAACCTGTTCATATTCCATATCAAGTTGATTGTACTCCTCTCTTAAAATTTCATGAACAGTGTTTCCATTAAACTTTCTCTTTTCCTTGAGCAGCTTATATAGCATGCATATCCGGAATATTCTTGACTTCGTTTTGGACATTTTATCGCTGTCTTATCGTTTTACTTGCCTTTTCCAGAGCTGAGGATAACAGTCCGGCAGGCACTGATACCACACCCAGTCCGAGCATAAGAATGACAAATGTGAAGAGCCTTCCTCCTAAAGTTACCGGATATACATCGCCGTAGCCTACTGTTGTAAGTGTAGCTACAGCCCACCAGAGACTATGAAATACAGATTTAAACTCTTCGGGCTGTACCGGATTTTCGAAATAGTAGATCCCTACAGCTGCTATATAAATAAGGAACATGGTTGCCGTAAAAAATATGATCAGCTCCTCCTTTATCTCGGTAAAAGCTCTTCTGAAACGCCTTATCGCATTGCTATACCTGACGATCTTGAGCAGACGAAAAAGCCGTAAAAGCCGGACGATACGAAAGGCCCTGAGATCAACCGCAAGGGTCAGGTAGAACGGAAGGATCGCCAGGAGATCAATGATCCCGTAAAAGCTAAAAATATAATCCCTCTTCCTTGGTGCTACGATGATCCTGAGTAGATATTCGACACTAAAAATGGAGGTAGTTACTATTCTTGACCACCTTAAAAATTCCTGTGAAGCAGAACTCAGATCGGGTATAGTAGAGATAGAGAAAGTGATCAGGGAATAAACGATCAGGGTCTGAATGGAATAATTGAAGACCTGTCCCCTCCGGGTCTCAGTTGAATCTACGATTTCCCTAAGATGTAAATGAAAAGTGGTATCAGCCATGCAGTATGCATTTAATTTAAAGAATTAAAAAAGGGGGTCTCAGTATAATTTTCAAGTTTGAATGCACAAAGCAAAAAGAATGAAACTGATAATTAATTATCTGATAAGTATTCTACTTGACTTTCACATTAGCTAATTGGTTCTTCAAAACAGTTTTTAATATTGAGAATAATTATACGATGGCTAATTACAACGACACTCCTGTTAACTTTTCAGATAGAGATATTGAACGACTTTCTAATAGTATTGAAACTCATGATGTACTGAACACGCGCGATTATGCAATGGCGCTTGCTGAATTCATTAAAGTTTGTGATACACCTATGACCATCGGCATTCAGGGTGACTGGGGAATGGGCAAAACCAGTATGCTCAATATGGTCCAGGCATTCTTAAAAGCCAGTGGTGATAAGCAATATGGCCTGATCGATTTCAATACCTGGCACTATTCTCTATTCGGACAGGATGAATATCTTGGTATAGCAGCTATACGAGGTATCCTAAACCGCTTACGTAAGCAATTTGATATCAGTGATGATAAAGGGTTGATGGAAAAAACCTCTAAAGCTATTGGAAAGGTGCTGAAATCCACTCAATTCAGTGCATTTGGAGTAAGTATGAATGCCGGTGCCATGAATAAACCGGACCCTGATAATGTCCAATTCGAAGATATCTCTCAGCTGATGCTGTCTTTTAAAACGGATTTCCGGAATTTGATCGATCATATCATTACCAACTGCACAATTGACGGGAAACCCATTGACCGGATCGTATTTTTCATTGATGACCTGGACCGGGTTAAGCCGATCAAAGCACTCGAATTACTGGAATCACTGAAAAACTTCCTGGATGTTGAAAATTGTGTATTCATGCTGGCTGTAGACTACGAAGTAGTACAAAGAGGAATGGCTGAAAAATTCGGAGTCGATCTTCAAAAGCTTAGCGGGAAATCATTTTTTGATAAGATCATCCAGCTACCATTTACGATGCCTTCTACCAGTTATAATCTGGGTAATTATATTAAGCAGCTACTTGCTAATGCCAACTTCAAAGTAACAGACAGAGAACTTAATTTCTATGAAGAGATCACAACGGTAACAGTCGGACGTAATCCTAGATCAATCAAAAGAGTCATTAATTATGTGCGCTTGATTAGAATAATCAGAAAAGAATATTCCACCATTGATACTAAGGATTCAGCAAAGAATCGAAAAATTCTGTATGCCTTGATATGCATGCAGGTAGCCTGGCCTGAGATTTTCAATTTCTTTGTAAAATCACCCACTCCAACTACCATCAAGAATATTGAGAACTGGGAGTATCTTGATCAGATCCCATTCATCGATAAACTTTATAATCGTACTCCCAATATTGACCAACTGAAAGCAAATATTTCTGCTTTTTTTGACATTTTCTTCGAATTGCTGGATACCGAAGAAGACTCAAAAGGGGTATTAACTCGTAGTGAATTAAAACCTGTATGGGACATACTTCGGGTTGCCCGACTCACCGTTGAAAAAGATTTTCGGGAACCATTGGATGTATTCACAGATATCGTTCATAAGAATGACCGGAAGGGTGAATTCAAGAAAGCACTTAAAATATATCGTCAATCTAAATGGGCGACGGGAAGTGGAATTGATTATAAGTTGAGCGGAAAAAGGTATGTTACGATTGTATACAACCGAAAACAGATAGGTAGTTTAGTTACTCTGGTCACCCGTCCTCTGGTATTCAGGATCGACATTGACGAGTTCCTGCTTAAGGAAGGGCTCATTGATGAAATGGAAAAGGAAGATATATACACCGGTTTTATTAATGCACTTCAAAAAGAGTCACTAACCGGATACGGAGATACACTTATCGACCTGGATGATCTGTATAAGCATCATAAATCCCAGTCCGTAAGGGTCCTGAACATATTGTTTCAGCTTGTGTCCCGGCAAATAGAAAAAAAGATACTATAAAATTTGATCAAGATGGCTGGTTATAAATTTGACGGAAAATATCTGACCTCATCAGGAAGACGGGTTGGCAAAGTACAGGGAGATTACATTATAGACAGTTCAAGTCGCCGGGTCGGGAAAGTTCAGGGGGATTATATTCTGGATAAAAGCGGCCGACGTCTTGGCTCCTTTGACGGGAAATACCTTAAGGATAAGAGCGGAAGACGGATCATCGATCGTAATGGTATCGAAAAAGATATTGACGGAAACGGAGGTGTTACTTTAGCAGCACTATGGCTGCTCTTTGTGAGATGAGGCTATCCAATTGTCTGTATTAAAATGGTGGACTCTGGAATCCATTTAATCCAGTCTACATTGTTTTGATCTTTTTCTCGATTTTCTGCAGGCGTCCAAACCACTCCCTCCTCACCGGATCAAATCTTCTGTCTTCGTATTCATAGACCAGATCAAGGGTCTTTTCTACTGACAAGGTCACCGAATACTTATCCATGATCCTTTCTTTTTCTTCTTTGCTTAATGCTTTGATCATAATTTATCCTGTTTTTGTATGTTCAGTAAATTCTACCAGCTGAAACCAATCCCTATGACTGAAGACGAGATACTACAGCATGTTCGCACCTTCCTTTGCCGCCATATTGAACTGGAATTTGTGAATGCCGGGAATCTGCCCATCGCCCCGTACTATACCGGCAACAAAGATGCGATCCGGTTTCTTCATTTCTCCCTTTTTGAAGACGGGAATATACTTGACAGGGATCATTACCTGTCCATAAACACAGAGACCGGGGAAATTTCTGTACTGAGTTGACAGTATGCTTGCTAACCCATGATTGACAAAACATTATAATGAGCGGGTGTTTCTAAAACACCCCAATCATCATTTCCCTTCTCACATTTCACGTTTACCGAAAAAGGGCCCCTCATCCTGTCCCATTACCTACAAAACTCGGGGCCTTTTCGCTCTAATAACCAACGTATGTACACCACCATGAAACAAACAACCATTAACACAACGAGAGCAATATAGTGGCCGGGGGTGACAGGGCGTGTCACATTATTTAAATACAATCTAAGTTGAAATGTTTGAATAGATATTTATTTAGCTATTATATATAATCGGTCATATTAATTCGGGTATATGGGTAAGCAAAACAGTTATATAGAGTTCATTTTTTCTTCAAATAACTCTATAAGTTTTGACAGAGGTCTCAAATGACTTGGACAATACCACATGACAGTCTTTCAACGTCTTTTCGGTTTTTTGAAATATAGACGTAGACTTATAATAATTTAAATTTCGGGGGATATAAATGGATCAGTTTATTAATACTCTGGGTATAGTTTTTTTAGCGCTAGTTTATGGTTTGCTTTTAGGTTGGTTTATTTACTCCATTTACTACATCAATAAATCCAGGAAAGCAGGTAGTATCATTGAAATTAATGATTACATTCTTGATTCTATTCCCACTGTTTTTACTACGATTGGTGTACTGGGCACCTTTGTTGGAATATTTTTTGGGCTTCTTGAATTTGATACCAAAAATATAACAGAGAGTACCGAGCAATTACTTATTGGTCTTAAAACTGCTTTTCTATCATCAATCATAGGAATCATTTTATCACTTATTTTTGGGAGGATCACTCAATATTATTACAACAGTCTGCTGAAGCGTTCGGGAAACGATCTAGAAAGTGACCCTATAGTTGCTGGTCTTAGTTTGATCTCCCAGAATCTAGAAAATGCTCGAAATGATTCTAATCGTCATTTTGAATCCTTAAATAAAAATCTAATTGGGGATTCAGATTTCAGCATATCTACTCAATTGGCAAAAGTTAGAAATACTCTCAGTGATCAAAATACAAATTTGGAAAAAGTCCAAGCTGCATTAGGGGGTGATGATGAAACGAGTCTATTAACCCAGATTCAAAAGCTTCGTGCTGAGCAGAATGATCACTCTAAAGAGGCACGAAAAAATATAGAATTCATTGTTGAATCCATGAATTCCAATAATGAGTTGATCAGAAGTAAGTTTGATGAGTTTTCAGAATTGCTGGCTAAAAGTAATACCGAAGCTTTGGTAGAAGTCATGAAACAAGCCACAGAAGAGTTCAATGCACAAATGAGGGAGTTAATTGATCGACTTGTAAAAGAGAACTTTGAGGAACTTAATAATAGCGTAAATCGAATGAATCAATGGCAACTAGAGAATAAAGAAATGATCCAATCTCTGACCTCACAATTCGAACAAGTATCCAATGATTTCAGTATTGCATCTTCTTCTATAAAAGAAATTTCAGAAAATACTTCAACCCTAACCAATGAGAATAGTCATCTAACGAAGTTAATAGAGGATTTACAAAATGTGATGATTGATGACACAAAATTTCAAGATATCACTAATAAAATTACTGGTACCGTAGATACTCTTAAAACCAATACTGAAGCATTTGACGCTACAACCAACAAGCTTAATGAATGGGTTAGAAATCAGATGTCTTTCTCTGATTCCGTTTCCAAATTGCTGATACGACTCGAAGAAATTGACAAGATTAAGGACATAAATGAGGTCTTCTGGAATAATACCAAGAATCAGTTGAATGAAGGAGTGGGAATTATTGAAAAGGCGAGCAATCAATTATCCAATGACTTGGAGAATATTAACGCCGAATTCTATGAACGATTAAATGACACCCTTCAGAATTTGGATCGACTTATTCAGCGAATCATTCAAAACTATAGCGACTAAGTATGAAAAAAGGGGTAGATAATAGCTGGATCTCATTTTCGGACATTATGACCGGTCTCATGGTCATCTTTATGTTTATTGCAATTGCTTATATCGTTGAGGTGCAGAAAAAACAAGCGGAAAGAGACTTGGTTTTTGAGGAATTTAAAGCAACCACCGACTCCTTGTATGCCGAGCTTAACCAGGAGTTTAAAGATGATTTTCGGGAGTGGGAAGTGCAGCTGGATAAAGATCTCTCAATAAAATTCACGAATCCGGATGTACTCTTCACCTTAGGAAGTGCCCAGATCCGACCTTATTTCAAAGAAATTCTCAATGAATTTTTACCCCGATATATAACAATACTGACCCAAGAAAAGTACCGAAAACGAATATCGGAAATACGAATTGAAGGACACACCGATTTACTTCCTGTTTCTGGCGGAGACTTACCATATATAGACAACCTTGAACTATCTCAAGCCAGATCGGCTGCTGTTATGGAATACTTTATTTCATCTGATTTTTATTCAAAATATTCAGAGGATGATCGATCCTGGCTACGATATAATTTAACAGCTAACGGACTCTCATACGGGAAAACATTAGACTCTAACAGTGATTTTACATATATATCTGGAGAGAAAGTGGATGATGAAAAATCAAGACGAGTAGAGTTTCGTATTGTAACCAACAGTGACCTTCTTGTACAAGAGGTGATCAGTGAGATAGAGGGAGAATAATGTTGTATACGTTTGAGCTCTTATCTAATTACTTGGACAAACATCGATTTCCTATTATAGATGGGCAAACTGGCTTCCGTGTAATTCGCACCAGCTTTAATGAGGCATATCAAGAAGGAAAGATTGAGTTCAGAGAAGACGGTATATATTTAATTCATGAAGACAGAGAATGGCGCGGGTATATGTTTATGCCTACCTACAGAATTGAAAAATATGACTCCTTTCCTAGAATCCATTTACTGCGGTGTGATGTAATTGACAAATTTTTAAACAAAGGTATTTTTAGTCAGTATTATGATTGGTCCAACAGCAATACTAATGATATTATCGATCGGGATACTAATGAGGAGTACACAAGTCAAACGCTTAATGTTTGCAGCAGATGTAAGAAGCAACTTTTTGAAGACATCGATGATTCACAAGACTTTTTTGAATTATTGGATAAGAGTGATCAACATGAAACACAGATAGAAGTAGATATTTTTGGCTATGCAAGAGACTGGCCTCGAATAAGTAAGGCGTATAGAAAAGATAGAAAATATACCTGCGAAGAATGTGGAGTTAAAGTCGAGCAGGGTTTTGATCAGCGGTTTCTCCATGTTCATCATATCCATGAAAAGGAGAATAATAACTATAACAATCTGAAGTGCTTGTGCATCTTGTGTCATAAGTACCAAGATTCGGTGCATGAAGAGAATTTTAGCACCGCACATTCAATAAAAACTATTTCTCAATTTATTGAGAAATACCATGTGCACTTAAACCAAGAATTATTAGTCCAATTCAAAAATGAAATAAATCAACGTATTTAAAATTTACAGCAAAGATTCAAAAAAAAGATCCTCATTCATACATTTTCTTATCTATGAAATTCTCAATTGTTGTAACATTTGATCAGTTTATTACTATAATTTCTGTGGAGCCTAAAAAATCTCTTTAATGATTCTTATTCGCTGGGAATGTCTAGGGCGATCAACAATAAAGTATTCACTTCCGAGTACATCAATCCAATTATAAAGAGTTTGGACCGTTTCTGTAAGCTCTTTCCTTCGAGGAACAGGTGTATCTAAGCAATTTTCTTGAATCCACTGTTTAACCGCCCCAAAATATAAATAGCCATCGTCGCTAAGATGCCCTATCAAGTTCAATATGAATGGATGATTTATAAACGAATTAAATAATTTGGCTTTAAATTCTTCAAGGTTGCTAGCTCCAGTCACTTTATAAATACTCAAGTCATGTAGGGCACAATCAAAATATATGTTATCCTTATGTGTAATATTGGCCTTATAGTAATTAAATAAGTCTAGAGGATTATAAGTTATAGGTAATTGGGATATGTAATAATATTTACTGTCGGGAAGATCAAACTTTTCTTTGTCAGAATGAACTACTTCTCCTAATTGTCTTTGAATGCTATTAAATATTTCATCATCCACATAAATTGAATCTTGTATGATTGACTCAAAGTATGAAAGCTCAATAAGCTGAAGATTTTCTTTTATGTAAGACAATTCAAAGTTAAAATTTTCAACTTCATTCAAGTTAATTCCTTGATCTGTTAAATTTGCCGAACCAAAAAATACACTATCATTGTCCTTAAGAATTGCCTTTAAATGAATTCTATGATTAATATATAGCTGAATTGCTCTATCTTTACAAAACCTGTATAGGTCCAGATCAGCTACTCCTGATTCAAAATCTTCTTTTCTCCAGCGTACAGTTATCCTCCGTATTTCTTCATTAACATCGTATAAGCTTACAAGTGTGTCTTGACTTATAAAGGGACAGTATATATCAATTTTCCCTTCACTTAAGAAGATTCTTAGCTGGTCTGCAACTTGAAATGAATCTATGAGATTATTTTCTCTAATCACTTCCTTCTCATCTCATCATTTAACTTCAATGACAAGTAACTTAAAAAAGTATCTAGAACGTCCTGATGATCATTGAGATCTAAATAACTTTCAGCTATGGCCTTAATGAATTTTTCAAATCTCATACGTTCTGACTCATTATTAGATGACAAAATTTTTTTGATATACAAATTATTTTCGTTCAACTTAATCAATGTCGAATGACCAATAGTTGATATATTAACCAGCTCGGATACACTCATTTTTTTATACTCTACGACGGTTTTACGTTTCTCTAAACGTATGTCGCTTTCAATATTTAATTCATCATAATAATGAATATTGAATCCTAGATCTTCATAGATACACTGAATAACATATCTTGCCTCATTATCTAGATTCAGCTTTAAGCTATGATCTTGATATAGTTGATCAAATGAACTAAATATTTCTTCATTAATAATTGTGTCAATTAGTGTTTTTGGAAAAGATACTGTAGTAACTGATTCTAAATAGTTCTTTAGCAATAGGATATAGAAAAGTAATTGAATGTCTACTTTCAACTCATTTGGCGAATATCCCTTTTCTACCAAATACGAAATAATAAACTGTTTTTCCTCCCTGACATTCCCGATTAGTACTTTAAGCTCGTCGTATTCTTTTCTATTTGGAGGATCAACATCAAAGTTTTCTTTATCTAGCCTCCACCTCTGAACTTTAAGCAGCACTAGGTTTACATCACCTAACATGTCTAAAAGGATCTCGGATTGATCAACAAGAGCGTCACCAAATTTTCTTAGACTATCTTTGTCTGATTGAGTATGATGTACCTCTTTCCAGTTTTGGTACTTTCTACATTTCCAACCTATTCTTGTTTTTAAATCATCAGATTCTTTAAGATCATATACAGATTTTACACCTTTGTATTTAAGACCAATAAACTCTTCCTTAATCATTTCCTTCACTAATTAACGATTCGGCATCAATGCTGATATCATGCTTTTTAATATATCTATGAAGGTGTATTCCTACATAATTTCGATATGTTTCAAGGACATAGCTTTCATCTTCGTTTGAACTAAACTGTTCGTGTTCTTCCCATGCTAAGCTTGTTAGAAATAATTCAATTCCAGCTAATGCTGATTCGGCTTTTCCGGACCTTAGAGGTGCAATAATATTTTGATAAAAGGCGTGGTTTGTATTTATCACCACTATCAAAAAATTTGCAACATGTGTATAAGACCAAAGGTGTTGTCCCTCTGAGTGGCTATATAAAACACAACCACGAACTTTTGCCTTATCATACTTTCGTATTGCGTTAACTATATGATCATTAGGTACCTCTTTATACCTTTCTTTTAATCGATCAAACAAAGCAATTTTTTCCTCTTCACTAAATGATGAACTTCTCTCACCATCTACATCTTTAATCACTATATCAGTTTGACTAGACCCCCCCGGTAACCCCTTATTATCCTCGTCATCATCTGCTATATGCTTAGCATCCCATTCACTAGCATATTTTTTTGTTTGATTTTTTGCGTTTTTCCAGCAAGCTGCAATTTTTGTAGATAAATCCAACCACAGTTTTTCCTTTGCCTGCGAAAAAGTTGCTGTAAATGGATCCCATACATCTGGGGAATCCCCCCCTTTTTTATTAACTGTTTGCTTGGTGAACTCTAAACTTTGTTTGTTGTTATGAACACCCATTAAGTCATCTGCATCCGGATTGAACTTAATTTCTATCGAAATCCACCTCAAATTGGGCTCAGTAGGTTTATAAAATCCAAAATGTCCTGCTGCTATTTCTCGGTCGGAACGGACAAAGGAAATATTCCCATCATCCATTTTCTTTCCATACTCCTTTCCGGTATCAGTTTGATTTCCTGGATTACGAATACCAGGCTTTTGAATATCACCTTTAGCTATTGAGGTAATGATTTCAAATTCATAACGTTTACCTTTCCATTCAAATGGATATGTATATGAATAATCTTCTAATTTAGTGTTAGTAGGTAATGATTTTCCATTCTTTAAGAACTTCTGGAAGTAAGGAGAATAATCTGCGTTTTTTTCTACATCTTTTTTAAGAGCGTTCTTAATGTATGTATCCTCCATTAAAAATAAAGGATCATTAGGTTCTATTAGCTCAATCTTTTTCTTCTGGTATTTGTTATTTGATTTGTCATAATGCCAATGTTCTAATTGCACCTTTTTACCTTGGGATAGCAAGTATTTATATATACGACCATAGATAGGCTTACCCTCTCTGAAAAGGCTCCTGACTCTTGCCTTTGAAGTTCTATCAAGATCAGACCAAGAAACTACAGTACCTGAATTATCTTCTACATCAATTGAAAGTTCTTTATAGTAATCAGGTAAAGAGTCTTCTTTAGCTGGGGGAATTTCAACGCTTTCCTTTTCTCCCAATTCGTTTAGATCTAGATATGAGCTAAATAAGCTTTTTCCTTTCTGTTTAGAATATACTTTTACTCTTTTGCATTGACTTAGAGAGGCATTCGGTAAGCCAAAACCAAACTTACCGACAATTTTCTTACTTAAAATTTCATCCATATCGGTGTTCTGTGTATTACCAAACTGCAAACATAGCTGTAATACATCCCTTGACATTCCTGTCCCATCATCAGCAACGATAATTTCTTTTATGTACTTACGATTATTTGAACCGTATGAATCAATAAAAATAACTTTTACGGTGTCTGCTTCAGCGTCAAAGGAATTATCAATTAATTCAGCTATGGCATAAGAAGTATTCTTGTACCCTGAAGACCGTAAACTTATTAATGCGTTAAATGAAAAATATGTGTTATTCATGACGAGTAATTAATTTTCCCTTGCCACTCCAATTCAAATTTTCCGAACAGTGAATTAATATCAGAGTAGTTTAAAAGATTGTCTTTAAGATTAATTATTGTATTTCTATGGTTTCCACCATTTTTAACACCCCTAAGCGCTCTTCCAACTATTTGACTATATAAGATTGATGATCCGACTGGTCGCGTTATTATCAGTTTATTCACATTCGGAACATCGATACCAGTTGATAGAATATCCAGATTTATAAGTATGAAGAATTCTTTGTCTTTGAATCTTTGAAGGATATTTAGGCGTTCAGCTTGATTTACTGAACCGATTATAAACTCAACCGGAATATTTTCATGATCACAAAGGATTTTCAAAGCAATTACATGGTCAAGGCTGCAGGCGAACACAAGCGTTGACTCTTTATTCTCATTTGCCTGCCGTATCAAGTCTATAATCTTTGAATTTCTAGAAGGGTTCTTAGATAAAGTCTCTAATATTGACCCTTCTGTTGATTCTTTTACGGCTACATCTGTTTTAAACAACTCGACATCTATTTCAGCTAAATACTCTTCTTTTTGGAGGAAACTAATTGGGTCAGAAATGGGATGGTTATTTTCATCAATAATTTGAACAATATCACCTGAAAATAAATCAACTAATTCCAAGGTTTCATCAACACTTCCTCTTCCAGGAGTAGCAGTTAATCCTATGAGTTTTGATTTATAAGTATTAAATGCCTCAATACAATTATTGTAAGTTTCGGCAACAGATTTATGTGCCTCATCTACTATCACCAATTCAGTATTTTCAATTAAAAATTTTGTTTCCTCATAATGTTTGTGTTCGTAATTGGTTAGAATTGAGTTTAGCTTATCAAATCCAATAAATACAGCACCATAATTGTTTGGAGTAAATTTGGGTTCAAATTTCCCGAACATTCTATGAAGTAAGATCTCTTTATCACCCTTGATCTTCCATAGATGCTGAAATGATTCAAAGGCTTGTTCAGCTAATTCATTGCTATTAACTATCCATACCACAAATTTGTTAAAATTTGGACTACGCAATACATCAACCATTACTTCCTGTGCAGTGTAGGTTTTACCAGATCCTGTTGGCATCTGCACCATAAAAGAATCAGAGCTATTCGTGATTAATCTAGACAAAGCCTGGTCTTTTACTCCTTTTTGGTATGGATGCAGGTAAGATTTTAAACGAGCCTCTTCATTATGTTTAACTGTTATACTTACACTAGAAGGGCGTTCATCAACATTGTTTTGTTTGTGATAATCTTCGGATAGTCCCAAAAAATCACAGAGAATTAGCGATTTATTGTAAGTGAATGACTTAAACTTTTTTTGAATCTCCGTAATCAACCAAATTAAACTTTTACCTTCATATCTGATTCCGAGTTTAGCCGCTAATCGTTCTGATTCTACTTGGCTAAACGAATCAATTATTGCGAGTCTAATATTTTTTTGTTCAAGTATACTGTAACCATACTTATATAAAAGTACTTTAGACAGTTCACCTTCTAAGTTCGATTTGACTTTATCTTCGATCGCTTGAAGAACAACTTCCCCAGCTAATTTCCTCAACGTATTTAAATCAAGCCTGCTTAACCATTTTTCCATTTCACCAACTTTATTGCGACTCTAAAATCACTAGCTTATGCTTTGCTCTTGAAGCCTCAGTATAAAATTTTTTCTTATTTTCCTTATCGGGATTAACTAAAAAAACCACATCCGACTCTAATCCCTTAAAGACATTTATCGTAGTAAAATGAATGGTATCTCTAAAATACCTTCCATTTTGAGCAAGAGAACGAAAATCATACTTACCGATCTTAGTTACTTCGTTTAACGGAGACTCTGCTTTTTGACTATTCAGCAAGATGGTAATCTGATCTGTATTGAGACCTTCTTCTTTCGTTAACTTGAGTACACCTTCCTTAAAGGAATCAACAAGGTCTTGGTCAGTTTTAAAGATATTATGAACTACATCTTCTCCGATAGGACTATCTTCGAAAGATCGAATCTCTTGAGTTGAACATTCATTTAAAAGATCTATGATTTTTTGTGTATTTCTGCAATTCTCAGTTAGTTCGTACTGTGCAAACCCCATCATTTCAAATACACTAAGTCTTCTGTTAAATATATCCTGGTCTTGATCAGTAAAAAGATACATTTTAGATGAGCCTTCAATAAAATTTAGAAGTGACTCGATCCAGAGATCTTTAAAATCCTGGGCCTCGTCTATGATTAATACATCATATTTATATTCAAAATGATCTGATATTTCATCCAACTTTATCGCTACCTCTAGTTCCCAAAAATTGCTGTCATGGGATTGATCTTCCCACCATCCAGGATCAACCTCATCAATTCTTCGCTTAGCAAAGCTATGATAGCTGTATACTCTTAAGTTGTCATTGTACTTACTGCTTGTATCATAAGACAGTTTTCTTGACAGAGTTTTGTTATAACAAAGCATCAAAGTATTAAGGCCTGATTCAGTAAACTCAGAAGCTAATGACTTCGCAATCAGAGTTTTTCCGGAACCTGCTACTCCGTTTACAATTAGTCTTTTATTACCTAATGCTCTTTTAAAAATGTCGAATTGCCTATCCGTCAATCTAAGGATAGCCTGTTCATCATACTGAATTTTTGTCCCAAGTTTCTTTACAAATCCTATGCCACGAAGTATTGACTCTTTGAAGTTGTTATACTCGTAATGCCTAGCCCCCTGTTTCTCTGATAATTTACTCTTCCAGAAACTGATTGCATTCTCTATTGCACTTTCAATATCTATTAGATCCTTCTGGTCGATGATTTGTTGTCTAGATATATTGGTAGGCGTAGCAAAATGATCTGGAAGTTCTGACTCGGGAAAAACTAAGGCCCATCCAAAAGGAACTTTTGAAGAAAGGTTAGGATATCTTTTTACTAGACTATGTGATGCCGATGTTACCTGCTTGATCGGATCTTTTTTTAGTTCTCTCCCGGATTGAATCCAAACGTCCTGTTCACCATCATATTGAATAGTTCCGCCCTTAACCTCAAGAACTAGAATCGCCTCATTTGGCAAGGCAACAATGAAGTCAATTTCATATTCAATTTTCTCTCCTTCTGTTGCTGCAATAAATCGTTTCGAATAAAAGATGTCATACTTTTCGGATATCTTTTTTAAACAGTCATGGACCCTTTTTTCTGGATAGTTTGACTCTTTTGGTCTTATAATATTCTCTGGATATATCATAAAAGCGTGTCAATGGCATCTATTTATGTCAAGCATAATTAGCAAATACAACTCATATTAAACTCAATGTGACGGTACGAGATCATCTAGGTGAGACATTACTTTGCCTCTAATTGAATTAAATCTAGATTCTAAGAATCTTAAATAAGACTCGTCATTTTCAATGTTTTCAAGATATTCTTTATTAATATAATGTGACTGTAAAGATTTAGAGTCTATATTTTTTATATAATCATTAAGTTTTTTATCTCTAATTCGATTGTTAGATATTTGAGAAATGATTGTAAGGTTTAAAGGTGAATTATATTTATGATCCTTGTTATTCCTTATATCGTCATCATTTTTATCCCAAAAATTCAAACTGTTAATAGGAGCAATATGATGAATATTTCTTCTTATTAGTATATCCTTACCCTTTTCGATGTTGTGTACATATCCGAAACTGTTAAATTCTCCATCCTGAATTTCAAGGTCGGTAAAATCAATGGTAGTTAGTTTTTTTTGCTTGTAGGAAATTGGCAAAAGATCGTAGGGTGTTTGCGATAAAATAAAGGATAAAAGACCATTCTTAATACTACTATGGGCAGAAATATTTTTATCATTTTGTATTAAGGTATTCTTATCTGACCATCCGTCTACTGCCAAAACTTTCTTATATCTATCATTGAAAGGGTTATTACTTTCTTCAAACAACCACTCATATAAGCTAATTATATCATCTATTACTCTTTGTTGTTTGTCATCTCTGAAAGAGTCCGAAAGCAATGACACCCAGTACCAGTATTCAAGTTTATTTAGGCTTTCTTCATCACTCCAAATTTCATCCTCTTGCAGAAAAAAAGCTATTGGTAAAAGCATTAAACGATAACTTATATCGGTAATTTTAGAACACCCAAGCTTAAATTGAAAAAAGGCAAATGCTCTCTTTAATCCATTTAGAGTTGGATTGAAATTACTATTGATCTCATCTGATTTTAAATCAATAGCTGTCTTACTTTTTATGTGCTCAGTTTTTAACCCTTCATATGCTTTATCAATCGATTCAGAAGAATTAAAATATGAGTTTAATGCAAGTACATTAATAAAAACTTGCTGAGTAGATGAGTTGATATTATCCTTTTCAAAGATACCAAAAAAAGTAGGGTGCCATTCATTGAGTTTTTTTAATGCTGGCGGCTTTAACTTACTTGGTATTTTATATTCATTGTTAAAATTTTGTACTAGCTCTTCTCTTAATGAGATGCCATGTTTGTTGTCAACAGCAGCCCTTGCAACTATTAAGTCAAATGCATCAAGAGTTACTCCCTGTTTGTTCATATACTCAAAAACAGAGATCGCTCTGTTAATTTCACTCTTATCAAGAGTAGTTACGGCAATTTCCTGTTTTTTTAGTGATGATAGGTATGTTTTTACTCCCTCAACCCACTTTGCTTTTAGGGATGCCCAAGCTTGAATAATATCAGAGTCTCCACTATCATAGTCACCTAATTTTTTATGGATGCTTCTATTATCTGAGAATATGTATTTTAGCTTTTTCTCATTATTTTTATAGAGCGCTTCGAGTTTATCTGCTCTCTTATTTGCAATTTTATTCAATATCTGAGTTAGCAAATCATCATTATCATCAAAAACTATGTAAAGTGGTATTAAACCATCACTTACGGATTTTTCTGATATTATCTGATTAAGTATATCCTGCTTAGCGGCATGATTTTCTTCAACTTCAAGACTCTCTTCTGGAGTGATTTTTTCCGACATATAGAATTCAGGAAACCCAGGATGAAACCACTTATTTGTTTGAGTTTCAAATATTTTTTCTTCGTGAATCTGGTCTATTAAATCTTGAGGTTCACATTTTTTTAGTATTGCTTCATCCCACTTTAACCATTGCAGACCAAGCCAATTAGAATCATTTTCATCATATTCAAATTTTACTTTAATAAACCATCTATTTCTAAGTTTATGGTAAGTTTTATTTAGAACTTGCAACCAATCTTCTTTCCAAAAATCAATAAAAACACTCTTAAGTGTAGAAACTCTCTGTTGTCCATCCAGCAAGTATTGACATTGAATTTCCTCCTTATGAATTGTTGATGAATTCTCAGTGAAACACAACTTTCTACTTGCATACTGACCTTTTTTATCCTCAACTAAAAGTATGCTTCCGATTGGAATGTCAATCAAATATGATGCTATTAATTGTTTTTGATCTGACCGTTCCCAAACAAAATCTCTTTGAAAGTTAGGCAATAGCAGTTCACCATCACTTTCCATTTCCAAGATTTTTTTTAACGCTAAACCATCGTAATTTGGCATATCTTAAGAGTTAATTTTTAAATAAAACAAACCGTACAACCCGCATAATCCTCATCTTCTTTATCGAAATAATCTCCCTTTTCGTCTTCCCCTAGGAGATTATTGAGGAGTGTTTTTGAGGTTGTACCGTTATTATTCTTTTTCTTTTCTAAGTGTTGTCTTTTTATTTCAGCAATTCGGTCGGGTTGAGTGAGTTCATCCAAGGATTCATTTTCGATCCAGGTAAACCCATCCTTCTCGTATTTCTTTGCCGCCTCGAATTTTTCTGGGTTGTTTTCATACAACCAGATCCATTCGATCTTCTGCTGGTAGAAACAGAAGAAACAACCTGACCGAGTTCGTGAGTAGGTTCCCACTTCCCCATCGACCTCATATTCAAGCTTTTTATAATACTCGGGTACGCCAACTGTCTCCTCGAGTAGATCAAATACCTGTTCTCTAACGAAGATTCGGTCTCCTTGAGGAACATGACTTTTATCTAAGAGAGGAAACTCTTCTTCGCTTAGACGGGACAATGGGAATTCCGTTTTCTTCAGAAAATGAAATACCGCCTTATTAAATGCAGTAACATCAAGATCAAGTAAAGTTCGAACCTTCTTGTTGAAGTTATGATCCATACTTATCGGACGTTCTACCTCTTCCAAAATTCGGTTGAGATTGTCAGGTTTTACAATATTCTCATAGATGTCTTTGAGCTGCCCCGTATTGTGATAATCCATCACCACATCTAATACATCGAAAGACCAGATATTTTTCTTAAAAGGGAAAATGGTTTGAACATTCTCATTCCGTGATACATAGGCCTCTCGATTTTCATCCCCTCGAATAGCTACATAGGAAACAGTAGGGTCATCACCAATGTACTCCTCAAAGGGCTTCAACTTGAGGTCCTTAGTACACCAACGTGAATAGGTAGAAGGTAAAAATCCTCCATACTCTTTTAAAAAGTAATCAAACGGAGAGATCTCTTCTGATTCTTCGAAGTTAGGGATCGTCATTCCGGCAGTCTCGACTGCATGAAGCTTGGTGACATTCAATCCTAAATGAGCTTCCAATTTATCTATTAGCTCATAGGTTTCGTCCAACTCTCGCCCAGTATCACAAGAATAGAGATCTAATTCTATAGACGGGAAGTATTGCTGCATGTACAATGCTAAAGCAGCTGAATCTTTTCCACCACTTATTCCCAATACATGTCTTACTTTACTCATCTGATGTGATCTCTTCAATTAGCTTAATTAGTAATGTTAAGTCTTTCTTTTTATTACCTGTTAAGCTAGAGCGAATATGTTCAAGTTTATCCTTTTCTTCAACTAAAATTTTCTTGCTCACCTTGAGATTCTGCTTGATTGGCGTATCACCTAAGGGAGTAATTTTAATATTAAAACCTAGTTCAGATTCTTGATCAATATTCTCCTCAGACAGGTCAATTAAAGCTTCTAGCTCTTCTATTCGACTCTCAAGATTGGAGAATAATACTTCTTCTTCTTCGTCCTTTATCTTGGATAATGGCTTATCAAGTACAGAAAGTCCCACTGAATTCAGCCATTTATCTCTGTCATTTAATTCGGATAATAAGCGGTTCAATAGCTTCTTTTGCCTATCGACCAATCGATACTTCTTTATTGAAGAAAATCGCTTCTGAATCTCAGTAGAATAGCCTTTGAAAGAGGTCTGACTATCGATCTCTAATACAGCTAATAGGCATTGCTCTAGCTTGTTGAGTAGTTCGGCGTAAGATGATTTTATCTCTTCTATAGCTTTATCTAACTGATAAATAAACTGTTGAATAGCTTCATCACTATCAAGATCATCTAGACTATGATATCCGAGTGCCAGAGGAAATTCATCAAAAAACACTTTCTCTGGATCTGTAGCGGTCTTAATAGCCTCCCTCAACTTAATAGCTTGTGGTGAGATGCTATTTGTCTTCCTGCCGTATTCGTTCAGTTCATTATAGGTCAATAAAAATGGTCGAATTGTCTCAATGAAGCTCTTATTACTAAACTCATCGGACTCATCTTTTCCTTGAAGATCGCGGTACTTAGAAAATAGTTTTTTCTTTACATCCGAAATATGATATGCCTTAATCTCAAATAGCTTTGGATTCCTGAATACAAGGTTCAAGACATCAAAATTCATATCAGGAACAAAAGCCCCTTCATGAAATAGGGCATAATCTCCATCCTTCATTAAAAGATAAAGTGGCACCCAAAGCTCAACAAATCCATTCTTAAGGCCCATTGGTGGTTTCTGAAGCTCCGAGATTAGGTCTGTAACAGGCTTAGTACCAGAAACGGTACTTTGGAAAAATTCTTCACAAAATTCCCACAATGAGTAAAGATTAGAATCTTTCTCGGGTGGATAAAAACCCCAAACTCCATCTACACGTCTATGTAAACCAGGATATTTTAAAAGAGATAAGTAAATGGTTTTTTCTGCAGGGAATGACTCATCAAATCCAAGATCTGGCTGATCGGCATAGTCAATCACTCTACGCAAAAGATCTTTCCTAGGTCTGTAAACAGCCGGGCTAACTTTATGCCTGTTGATCAACTCATTCTTATAGATAGGAGTCTTTGGATAAACTTCATCAATGATCGTTGACAAAAATGAATTAAACTCTCGCTGATCATTTATTTCAGCCACTTTGCCATTAAATATCCACTTCACGATACCTTGATCATCATAGATACTGTTGAGGAATGCATCATTAAGATCTGATATTAAGGAAGCTTTTAGGGCATTGAGCTCTCTTCTTGCCACTTTATCTAATTCATCTTCGCGATCCAGAAGATAGTCCACTTTATGGATCTCAAAAATCTGATTTCTGACCTCATCTGTATTCGTATAAATCCCAACCAAAAGAGCTCGATTATCTTCGCCAGTTTTTAACACCGCAGAATCAATTGTGGACGAAAACACCAAATTAATTACTCCATCAATTGGTTGTTTAATGGGTTTTTCTACCACATTATCAGATATAATGAACTCAAAATAGCGTGGAGTACCGGTCTCATAGAATGTCTTCTTAGCAGATATGAAGGGGAAAGAGAAATACTTTTTTAAATAGGGAACTACATCTTTAACCGGTTCCACTTTCTGGGCCGCGTTTTGGAGTTCAAACTCAATATCATAGTCCGTTCCTTCAAATAGGATGTACTGGTCTTTGAAACTTCGGAACCGGATAATCTTTTTCTTCTCTAAGTCCTCCAGAAGCTGATTTACATTTTCGAGCCCTGAAACGATAGACAAATACGACTCCAAAAACTTCTTGTCTACTTTAGCTCCAGAGGCTCCGAAGATATTTAGCAGACCTATAGTTTTGACTACACTTTTATAAGACGGGATATTCTGATCAAATACACCCTCTACTCTTTCAATTGAACTCTTAAGGGCATTCCATTGCACATAGTGTGGATTGTACTTAGAGGAAAGTACTGAATGGTAATTATAGATCAGATAATCATACACATTCGTGATCGAGAAAAATGGATAGTGATCATTTCTGTAGTGGTTAATCCCGAATTGCTCTTCACTCTCTAGAAAATAAAAGAGGGAGCGCTCATTTTGCCCATAATGCTGAAGCGATAAAGCTAAAACCGAGGCTGCTAATGGATCTAAGGGATATAATGACTTCGCTAAAGAAAGATTCAGATCGCTTTTCAGAGGAAATACCTTTGAATATACAATCGCCTCGTGTAATTCAGAAAGGTCACTTTCTGCTACGGAGATCTCTTTACCCTTTAGATGCTGAGAAGCTATGAAAATGAGCTGTTCAACTGGCTCATTAAAGGCTAGTTCTTTCAGCCTTCCACGAACTTTATCCCATTCTTTTCTTTGTTGAGCATCTAGTCCTAGTGCATAGCTATCAAATGCCTGATGAAGGGTATTGATAAGAAAAAAGTTTCTATCCGCATCATTCGCATATTCAGAGAGCAGCTGTATAAAGTATAATTCTCGGTCCGGGTCTTCCTTCGCTGCATACTCTAAATATTTACCAAACTCGTCCACGATCAAAAACCATAGACGGTTTTCTTCTTTATAGGCTTCCTGTTTATCAGCAATCTTTTTTAGAATTTCCTTTTCATCTGCATCGGCTGTCAGATCAAAGTGATTTCGAAGAGCGTCAATAAAGGAACCATAGCTACCAACAATGGTATCGAACTCAACGCTTTCAACGTTCTTAAATTCCCCATTGAGAGGTGAAAAGAAGTGCTGTTCTCCTCTTAAATTCTTTATAAAGGCTAAAAGAAATGAGGATTTTCCTGTGCCGTAGGATCCAATTATGGAAAAAGAATGAACCCCCGTATCCAAACTTCTAAGGATCTGTTCATAGATCGACTTTGAGTTTGGTGTAACCACATACTCAAAGCTCTTTTCGTCATCTCTCTCAATGTTAACGGAGGGTGAAAATGTACTTTTAACCTCTGTCATTATAGTACTCCTCGATCACTTGAAACTTATCAATGTCTTTTAATATCTGAAGTTCCCTCAAACCTGCATCATCTTTATATACCAGATCATCTCTTTCCCTTACAATGGATTTTATCATATCAACGATACTGTCTCCATCAAGTGCAAATACTACCCCAGGACTATTAGGATCGTTCATGAGCTTCGGGAGGCTAATAGACTTACCAAACTTAGGATTATCCAATATCGTGAACAGAAACACTTCAAGTGGTAAGGAATCCCTTCTTTCATTTCTTACCGCATAGCGTGTTTCACGAGTCTCCTTATCTGAAGTAACTTCTGCATCTAATACCCGGACCAGATTCAGGTCCATTAGAAGAGAGCTATATTGATCTTCAAGGTATTTTCTGCCCTTTGACCGTTCAGGTGCATATGATTTCAGAAATACACCCACATCCGTTTCGATGGTATTGGGAGAATGAGATTCACCCAATATTTCAGTATGATTTACCAAATAATCTTTGAACTGCTTTTTTGTAAACTCGACTCTTTGCTTTCTGAATCGATTGAAGAAAAGATTATAAATACTTGCCTTTCCCTCTTTAACAAGATGATAGTGTAGTAGCCAGAGTGAACCAATATCCTCTAAATAAGGGTCAAAGCCATCATCATCTAGTATCATGGAAGAAAGCTTGGTTAACCCACCATCATCGTCCATAAGACCGAATGATCTCATCCAGTATCGAATGGCGGTAACCATATTTTTACCTACTCCAAGTTCAATAACAGCCTCATCGGCGTTAAAATCCTTATCATAGATCACAAATTCATAGCCTTTCTTAAGCCATAAATTCCTGCATTGAAAAGAATCATGACCTGAGAATGATAGTTTAGACATAAGTAATTTTTAGGCTAAATATATTGACGGGAAGTGACACATAGCGTCACCCCTAAACATAAAAAAAATAGTACTAGGATTGTATTACTAATTTCTGCTCTTGCTCTTACTTAACCCCCTCAGGATTGTGGATTTGGACCATCTCCTTACCTAGGATTGGATACCTGGGATAACGCTCTGTTGCACCTTTGGTGCGGGAATGTGCCCTGACCGACAGGCCGGTTCTAAGCAAAAAGGAATTAGGCATTGCAATGGTGCAACTATTGATCTTCAACCGGCTGAATAACAACTCCGCCAAAACGTGCTTCGCTGGCCCGGAATTTACTTCCGTCAATGAAACAGAATAGTGAGTCGTAGTTTTCATCCGTGTCCACATAATATCCGCCGATTCCCTTGAGGTAAATAACCCCGTCTCTCTGCTCTGATCGTTCGGCGAAATCGACCCGCCTGCCTTCTTTATCGGTCATGCGTTCCTGACAATCGACACAGACGTAGTTCGGATACCTTTCGATCGGAGTCACATTCTTATCACATATCGGACATCTTTGTTCTTCTGTCATATCAGATCCAGCATTTAGCTTATAATTTATTTATGCCCGGCATAGTGTGTCAAAACCCTCCATAGTCCACCTGGAAGCAGGTCAGGCCAAGTTCGCGCCACATTTGAACCACGGAGTCCCGGTCATCTACTACGAAATGGATCTCTTCCAGCTCGAAACGGTCTAAGAGCCAGCTCTTTTTAAGTTCAGCGTCTTTGGTGTAGTCACCGTGCCGTCGCATGGTCAGATCCAGCGGACCTTCCAGGTAGCTACTCAGCCACTGCCGGGTCTCTTGTTCACTGATATCACTACGGCCGCTGAATATTACATTCCGATAACCGCTGCTTACACACATATTGTACAGATCGATCACCGGATGATTGGGTTCGTCGAGGGCAATATTATCCGGATGAAAAAATGCATCCCAGTCAAACCGCTTCCCTTTCCGGGCTTTGTCCCTGCGTTTATCAATATTGGCCAGCGTACCATCCAGATCAAAGATGACAACTTTCATGAGTATTATATGATTTGGTTTATGGTCAATAAAGTGATTTTGAGCGGTTTGTGCCATAGGGCTTTTTGATTGGTGACCGGGGACCGAAGACAGAAAACCGAAGCCGACATTCAGACCGAAGTCACTCAATCGCAGTTCCGAAATCCTACATATACCTAATAATGCAGTAAGCTAAAAACCCGGCCCGCTTTTCAAAGGATGCCTCAATTACGCCCCATCTTACTCGCCAGCAGCCGCTGGGCGGTGTAGGGATCCAGGGGTGAGGTCAGTCCACCTTTCATCTGGCGGTCTACCTCCCGAAGGGTATTCCGGACCCCGAGCTGGTAGCCCTCCTGTTTCCCCTGCTCCACACCCTCTCTTTTGCCAACCACATACCCGATCCATAATACTATATTCGATACCAGTAAGGTCACTAAAACACTCATCACCACTTCCTCCCCTTTTTATTTGGTTCTTAGGCAATGTACAGACCAGGGGTGACAGGTTGTGTCATACCTTAGAATACTTAATTCTCAATGCTCAATTCTGAATTTTCAATTATACAAGTAAGCAATTATACAATGAAGTAACTGAGCATACCTAAGGCTCTCAAATGAACATCGAAAAACTTGGGAAGAGCATGACCGAAGACCGGGGACCGAGGACCGAAGCCGACTTCTCTACGTTTACACGTTTAACGAATAAAAGCGATTGGCACGAGTACAGGTGGATTGCCTCGTCGTCTGAGATTCAACCATTAACAGCGAGCGGAGCAAAGCCCACCTCTACCCCTCCAGCTTGGATTCGAGTAATTCAATGATCTTCTCGGCATTCCGGATCAGGGTCTCATAATCATTCTCATTGACCGTATGCAGCAGTTCCACATGGGCCAGGTAATTTTCAAATTGCGGGTCACTCAGCAGTCCCCGGTAGTCCGGTTCTTTAAGCCGGGGGACCCCTCTGGCCATCTGGTATCCCCTGAAATTAAAATTCTCCATGACCTCCCGGTAGGACAGGTATTGATACTGCAGAGGCTGCAGCCTCTCGGAGGCGATCTGCTGACGCAGTCTCTGCTCTTCCATCATTTCTTCCACATGCTGAGGCCACTGCAGAAGCAGGGTCTTCAGCTGCTTGTCACTGATATTATCGATCTTGCCGGTGCTGAAGAGTATATCCAGGATCTTGAACTGATCATTAAATAAGAGCAGGTTATTTTGTGTGGCCATGATCCGGTTCATTTCCTCATCCGGAAGAATGGTTTCCGGTTCCCGGATCATCCCGGCGATCCGGTGTATATTGGAGATAATTTCCTCTCTGGCTTCTGAGAATTCTTTTAATTCGGTTAAGCGGGTCTCAAAATCTGTTTTCAGATTTTCCAGCAGAATGCGCTCTTCCCTCTGCGTCTTCCGTTCTTCATTCCAGTTATTGACCTGCAATGCCAGCAGGATCCCGATCATGACCAGGGCGATCTCTCCAAAGGCATACAGGACGTAGGTTCGTGTTTTATTTTGTTCCATAAACGTTTTTCGGATATGTCGGAGAAACCGGATCATCGTTCTTTCTCAAGTTCTTTTAAGGCTGTTATCGCCTGCTCTTTGGATTCTGTTAAAAAAACTATGTGCACCAGATGAGTCCTTGATACACTCTTGAGCAGGAAATCCATTTTCTCATTTTGTTTAAAGGATCTCAGGATCTGTTCCGGATCTGTACGACCGGACTCCGTGAAATATCTATCCAGCCGGATCTCTGTATCCGCCCCAATATCTCCCCGGACAATATCCTCCAGGAAGGCAGAAGGCAGCAGGTCTATTGCGATGGGAAGATACTCTCTCCACAATCGTTCTATATATTCATTTTGCCAGTCGCTGATGTCCCTCGTGTAGTAGGTCATGAGTGCATCCACCGTCGTACGGTCTTTGATCAGTTTGATGCTCCCTGTGTTCACCATATCGTTGTAGGTATTATTCCGGAATGAGGGGGAGTTCGTTCTTCCGATATCCTGAATAGCCATAAAGACAGAAAGGGTATCCTCAAATTCATTGATATCCTCATGCCATAGTTTCATCAGTCGCTGCGCATCATCATGCTTCACCAGCGACTCATCCATAAGCGTTTGAAGCATCAGGGTATCAGCTTTCAGGTCTGTGAGCAGAAGCTGTACGTATTCATCAGCAATTTTTCGCTCATTGGTATACTGATTCCAGTTATTCACCTGCAGAGCCAGCAGGATCCCGATCATAACCAGGGCGATCTCCCCCAGGGCATAGAGGAGGTACCTGGTTACCGATCCCGATTCGATCAGTTTCTGACGGATTCTTCGAAAGAGGGTGATCAAAGTTTTGAGTTTTGAGTTTTGGGTTTTGAGTTAGCCAGAAGCCAGAAGGCAGAAGGCAGAAGGCAGAAGGCAGAAGGCAGAAGGCAGAAGGCAGAAGGCAGAAGGCAGACGATACATCTTAATTCTTAATTCTTAATCTAATTTCGTTGCCAGAGGCAACCCTCCGGGAAATGCTCAATGCCGTATACCATATACCATATTCTATATTCCATATTCCATATTCCGATTTCTTTTCCTCAATACCAACACGTAAAGGTCGAAAAAAACAAAGCATAGCTATCGGTCCTTCAGGGTTTGTATCAGGGTCTCAAGATGTACTTTCCCCTCCTGATAGGCTTCCTGCTGTCGCCTCAGCTGAAAACTTCGGGCAAAGACCATGGTTTCCAGTCTTTTATCCTTTAGGATGACCTGAGGGTCTACGGGGGCAGGATCGCGCTGGTCATCGTTATAGATCGCAAGAGCCGGGTGACTGTTTCGCCGGGTCCAGAAGGAAGAATAGTTATTCAGAACCACTACCTCGTACTGATTCTTTATAAAGGAATTTGAGATCTCATCTCTCTCTTCTATATACTCCGCACTATTATAATACTGGCTGATCTGTTCTCGGATCGCATCGGGGAGCACCCCTAACTCACCGGAATTTACCAGTATATCCATGGCGCTTTTATCCGGACTAAAGTTGAACTCGAATATGAGCTGCGTAAGCTCAAACATCATGGAGTCTATATCCGCTTCCATGTTCTGCTTATACCGCTCCATCAGGTTCTCGGAACTCTCCAGGGAGGTTTCGACCTCATTCTTGAGGCTTATCAATTTCTGATAGTCATCCTGCAGATTACTCTCTAATAGCTGCAGGTGATCCTCAGCCGATATCAGGAGACGGCGCTCTTCGTTCCAGTTGTTCACCTGCAATGCCAGCAGGATCCCGATCATGACCAGGGCGATCTCTCCCATAGCATAAAGGAGGTACCTGGTTACCGATCCCGATTCGATCAGTTTTTGACGGATTCTTCGAAAGAGGGTGATCATTCTTAATTCTTAATTCTTAATCTAATTTCGTTGCCAGAGGGATCACTCCGGGAAATGCTCAATGCCGTATACCATATTCTATATACCATATTCCAATTTTTCTCCTCAATATCTGCACGTATAGATCGAAAAAGCGGAGCATGCATTTATTTTTTTAATTCCTGCTCAATGACTTCTAACAGAAAGGTACAAGCGGCAATGATCTCTTTCCGTATATCAAGGGCGGTACTCATAAGTGCCAGTTTAGCCCCTAAGGTATTACGTATCGACCGGTCGCTGTACAGGGTCCGGTAATCGTTAACGGCACCGGCAGGCAGCTCCTTGAAATCGGTGGCATGTAACAGACTAATGAAATCAATCCGGTCGATGGCAATGCCGTCAATCCGTAGTTGCTGTACGGTAAGCAGATCTCTTTGCTGCCTGTCCAGGTTGTTCAATCCGAACTGCAGTTCAGAAAGGCCCTCCCGGATACGATAATTTTGAATAATGGAAATTTTACCTGAGCTTTTAAGATCCGAATAGGTCTGAAGAACCGGAACCTCCGTTACGGTGAACCAGATCGGACCCATCATGAGCGAGTCAACATTGGATCGGGTTAGAAGAGAATCAAAGGAAGACCCGCCCTTCAGGATGATCTTTATGGTTTCTGTCGTTTCGCTCTCACGCTCATACCTGTCTTCCAGCTGAACAATACTTTGGGAAATTTCTGTTCTGAGGGATTCCAGCACCCGTTGCTCTTCACTAAGCAGTTTACGCTCTTCATTCCAGTTATTTACTTGCAGGGCGATCAGGATCCCTACCACTACAAGCAGTATTTCTCCCGTAGCATACAGCAGGTATTTGGTAACCGATCCCGATTCGATCAGTTTTTGACGGATTCTTCGAAAAAGTGTGATCATTTTTAATTCTTAATTCTTAATGCTGCCTGCTCTGAACTGAAATGGTCAGAAACAGGCAATTTATCCTGACTAGTCCATATTCATGATCCGGTCGATCTCACGATGGGTATCCTTCAGTACATTCACATAATACTCCAGCATCAGGTCATAATAATAGTAATCATCCAGAATGGTCATTAATTCTTCCCGGCTCATATCCGGCAAGCGGCCGGTGCGCCGGATCCTCGCATTCTTCTTACCGGTATAATACCACCGGTTGTCGGCTTCCTTGGCATTATCTATCAGGCGGGCGTAGGTGGAGTTATATAACCGGGTAGCAGCGGATGTGAATTCTTTATTCTTAAACTTGCTGATCTCATTGCCAGAAACCGCAGATTGGAATGATCCCGAAATCGGGTAAAAGGTACGGGAGGGCACAAAATAGGCGTTGAACAGAGAATCTAATTTGGCCCGGTCATTTTCATACAGCTCTACCGCCTGTTCCTCCAGCAAATCAAATAGCTTTAGCTTCTTTTCTGAAGTATCCAGAATCAGCTGAATGTATTGTTGGTCCTGTGTGAGGTCGAACTTAACCCCTGCGATAAAGTCCTGTTCCGCTATGCGCTGCTTCCGTGATTCATTCCAGTTATTGATCTGCAGGGCGATCAGGATCCCGATGACCACCAGCAGGATCTCACCCATGGCGTAGAGCAGGTACTTTGTTACAGAGCCGGAAGCAATGAGTTTTTCTCGGATTCGTCGGAAGAGGGTGATCACTTTAGTTTTGAGTTTTGGGTTTTGAGTTTTGAGTGAGGCTTCAGGCTTCAGGCTTCGAGCTCTGTATAATCAATATACCTGAATAATCGCAGCATTAATCTGAGGATCTGTATTGTTCGACGGCCACAAGGATCTCATCCCCTTTTCGGATCAGTTCATCGTATCTCGACATGTGAAAGGGAGATACAAATTCGTACCGGAACAATATGTACAGCAGTTCATCATTCTCCATGAGCTCCAGAAAATCAAAGTCCGGATTATTATATTCGGTGGTGCTCAGGTATCTCTTATTGCGAAATGATCTCCAGACCGTCCTGAAATAGCCGTTTCCTGCCGTTATCATCTCCATTTCTTCTACTGAGTTATTCTCTTTGACCTCATAGGTGTAGAGGGTTCCTGCGTTCCTCAGATACGTTTGGATCAGTTCACGGATTTCTTCCATTTCATCCCGCTCATATGCTTCGGAAGAAACTACTTTGTCGATCCCTTTTCTGTTTATCTCAAAGTATTCTTCTCGTAGTGTGGAATATAACTTTGAGATAAATTCGTTTTCACTGATCTGTTTTTTTGCTTCGTAATGGTCGATCAGATAACTGGCGCCGTCAACACTTTCCGTCCTGAATTCCTTCAGTTCAAGCAATTGCTCTTTATTACTCTGAATATCTTCAACAAGATTCTGGAAATTACTTTCCAGTTGTGTCAGAGCCCGCTTTTCCTCATTCCAGTTGTTCACCTGCAGGGCGATCAGGATCCCGACCACCACCAGCAGTATTTCTCCCGTAGCGTACAGCAGGTATTTGGTTACCGATCCGGAGTCGATCAGTTTCTGTCGGATTCTTCGGAGGAGTGTGATCATTTTTAATTCTTAATTGGTAATTCGTAATTCGTAAAAAGTATTTCGGAAGAATCGAGCATCAGTTTGCTGTCAGGCTAATGATCTTATCGGCCTTTCTCACAGTCTCTGCATATTCATTGTAGACCAGATGAGCCAGGTAATAGAAATTCTCTGCCCTGTTTTCGAAAACGGGGTTTTTAAGCAGTTCAAGACTGTTCTTAGTGATAGTGGATTTCCTTAGTGACGAAATAGTGCCACTTATGACATCCAGATTCCGAACCGATCCATTCTCGGTCAGAAACTCTATATACTGACTGGCATATTGCCTGAATCCATCTTCTCTGATCATTAAACTGGCATTATGCCGCTCCCAGTCAAACAGAAGGGATTCTAACTGCTCATTGTTTATTCTTGTCAGCCCGCCTGAGTTTTTCAGCTCTTCCAGCACAAAAGAACTGGGGGAGTAGAATGGCGTAAAAAAGGTCTTCTCCAGGAGAATCTCGAACTCATCAGCCGATAGTGTGTCGGGTTGATCGTGCATCACGGATAATAATTCAGCGAGCCCCGTTTTAAGCGTATCCATTCTGTTCATGCTGATCTTTAGTTCAATCAGATTTTCAGAAAACTCGATGTTCAGGTTTTCAAGAATGGTAGCTCGTTCGGCGGCTAATTGTCTTTGTTCATTCCAGTTGTTCACCTGCAGGGCGATCAGGATCCCGACCACCACCAGCAGTATTTCACCCGTAGCATACAGCAGGTATTTGGTGACCGACCCGGAGTCGATCAGTTTCTGGCGGATTCTTCGGAAAAGTGTGATCATTTGGATGGCTTAATCTTCATGCTTATTGCTCCGTCAGGATTTCGATCTCCCGGTCCAGCAGTTCTTTGACCCGCCCGGTCTCGGAAATTAACCGGTTGTGAAATATGACTGACTCTTTCCAAAGCATGGCCTGCCTGGAGATCTTTCGGATTAGTACCCGGTCAGCCGCCATCTCATCAAAATTATACAGGATCTCTGAGCTTTGAATATCACTGCTGTCCGGACTAAAAGTATACAGCAAGTAGGGATCAATGTAATCGGTTTTCAGATGCGTGTCCCGGTGAAAGGTCCGGTGGACCTCATTAAAGAACTCGATAAAATCGATGAGACTGGCCAGCCCATCCCTGAGCTCCAGGTCCCGGATCAGCTCCAGTTTCCCGGCACTTTGCATCTCTTTGTAGGTATTGAGTTCCTGTATGTTGAGCGCAAACTTGAAGTACCGGTTCAGGAATCTTGTAAAGATGAAAACCTCATCTTCTGCCAGTTGACCCCGGTTTAATGCATTGAGAGATATTTTAATGGCCTCAAAATTTTCCGAGGCATACTCGCGGGAATCCTCTGCATCAGCCAGCAGCAGATCCAGGTCCTCCGACAGCCGCTGATGATAGGTAAGGGTGGCCTCTTCCCTTTTTTCCAGCTCATTCCAGTTATTCACCTGCAGGGCGATCAGGATCCCGACCACCACCAGCAGGATCTCGCCGATGGCGTAGAGCAGGTATTTGGTTACGGACCCGGAAGCGATGAGCTTCTCTCTGATTCTTCGAAATAGTGTTACCATTCCTTATTCCTGGTTCTTAAGATTGAATTCATAAACTAATAAGCCTGTTCATTACTGATCTCCTTCGATCTGCAGGTACAGATCGATAAGACTGACTAATTCCCTGAGCAGGTTTACAGATGAAATATAGCGTTCTTCATTCCAGTAATAAGCACTTTTTGCTTCCCCGTAAACAAATAGAAAATGTTCGTTAGAAGTAAAGTCGATCATTTTATATGGTCTCCTGATCCTTACCTCCCCATCAATGATGACGGTTCTTGGATCTTCCAGTAAAGCCGGCAAATGCTCTTCCACCGTTTTCTCAAACCGCCCGTACCTCCAGTCTATCAGCTCCTTATTTCTTGGCAGAGTGAAATCATAAATATTGGCCAATTTACCTCGCAGCGAATCATTTGAGATCTTATCCAGTCCGGATGATTTGATGCTCTCATAAGGGCCGGAGTTATATTGAAAAGTATCGGAATAAAGCAACCATCCGTAGTGTTCAATCAGTGAGTCTTCATGTGCAGTTTCCCCTTTCAATACTCTGTCAAAATAGGTATAGGACTGTTTTCGCTGAGCACCCCGGTACCCAACCAGGTAGTTATGGATATTATCAATGTCTGATTGTGCTGCATTTTTTATTTCCATTAATACCTTCTGCTCATAATCACTTGCTTTGCGGTTCTCATTCCAGTTGTTCACCTGCAGGGCGATCAGGATCCCGATCACCACCAGCAGGATCTCGCCGATGGCATAGAGCAGATATTTGGTTACGGACCCGGAAGCGATGAGCTTTTCCCTGATACGACGAAACAAAGTGATCATAGATATTACCCGAAAAATTATTTCAAGACAATTAAGGGGATTTTCCTGAGATGTCAAAAGTGAAAAGCGAGAAGAAATCAGGGTCCTGCACCTGCTTATTACTCACACTAACACCCTCACACCTTAAGCCTACAGTTCATTATACCTAGTACTTACTGCGTAGCACCGAAAGAAATCCGGTAATCGAGCACGGAATGTAATTCATGACTCCAGCTCCTGCCGGATCAGTTCCAGGATCCTCTTGTTGCTTCTGAGTGCCAGCCTGCCTTCAAGCATGTTGTGATATTCATTAAGTAATCTCATTGAAAGGATACTCTGGAACTCCTCATTATCAAACAAGATCTCCCAGTCCACTTCCTGTAAAGGAAAAACCGGATCAAAATCCGGACCCAGTGACTGTCCGATGGTCTCTACATAATTCTTATTGGCAATCTCAATATTTGAGAGAGGATAATATTTTCCAAGAAAGGGAAGTACGGTCTCTCTTATATAATCTGCCGCATAGATTTCATCATCTACCACATCATTTACCGTACCGGACCATTGGGTGATCAGGTCTCTTAACTCGTCATTCGATATGAGATTCAGGCTCCCCGAATTGACCAGGTTAGTGGAAGCGCCGGGACGATCCGTAAACCCAAACCATTTAGCGAAGCCAAACATCAGACTATCCAAACGGTTATCCTTATAATTTCGTGATAACGTGATCTTCTGCACTTCCTGCAGTTCATGATAAATAACCTCATGCTGTTTCAGTACCCGGTTCAGATCGTATAGATTCGCCTCAAATTCCACTTTCAGATCACCCAGCACCTCCTTTTCTCTCTGGCGATCCAGGCGGTCCAGGTTCCAGTTATTCACCTGCAGGGCGATCAGGATCCCGACTACCACCAGCAGGATCTCGCCGATGGCATACAGCATATATTTGGTTACCGATCCTGAATCGATCAGTTTCTGACGGATCCTCCGGAAAATTGTGATCATTATTAACCCGATTTATTTTGAATTCAATTAAGGGCTTTCGGCCTTTATAAGCAATGTGAGACCTGAGCCCGGCTTAATGCTCACGGGAATCAAACTATACCTATTCCCTACTCCCGTTCCAGTAATTTCAGTATTTCCCTGTTCACTTCAATGAGCGGCTTAAGCTCCAGGATGGTATCATTGGTAAAAATGATCCGGTCTACGATATTATTTTCGAACTGCGGATCAAACATCATCGATCGGTAATCCCCGCTAAACGAACTCTCCGGCACCTCGTACCCGAACACCGGCGATGCCAGGTCTGCAGCTGGTATATATTGTTCCAGAAAAGGAAGCAATCGCTCTTCATACTGTTTCAGTGCCCGAAGCTGTTCTTCCCGTGCATCAAATACCCGGTCGTTCCAGGCAAACAGGCTGACTTTTAGTGAATCATTTTCCAGCAGATGAATATGTCCGGAGGAAATACTGCTTTTTAAGACCCCATTTATTGGGTCGAAGGTCCAGACCCAGCTATTCCTGATAAGCAGATCCTGTATCCGTTTTTCGGGAACGGCCGAATTCCGGTTAGCGATGATCTCTACCAGCTCATTACCGGATATCAGTACATCCTCATTATAAGCCAGCACCGTATCCAGCTGAGCCAGGTTGACCTTAAATTCTGTGATCAGGCCCTCCACCAGTTTCACCCGTGTTTGATCATCCCGGGCATTTTCAAGAGCCATGTTCACCTGAACTGCGATCAGAATGCCGATCACTACCAGCAGGATCTCACCTGTGGCATAGAGCAGGTACTTTGTTACTGATCCCGAGTCGATCAGTTTCTGTCGGATCCTCCGGAAAATTGTGATCATTATAGTAGGATTAAGAATTTGGATTTAGGACCCATGCCGCAACCGGATGCCCGCAGCACCCCGTCCGTACCCGACCTGTGCCAATAACAGTTAGAATAAGACCTTTTATACCATAATCAGACTTTGCTATGATTCCAGCTCCCGGGAAAGCAGCGTGGCCATTTCTTCCTGCTCCAGGATCAGGTCTTCCAGGTACTCTTTATATAATTCTGCGATCTCCAGTTTGAAGGTGGCAATATTCCACAGTTCGAGGTCATCTTTAAGAACTTCATAATTTAACTCCGGTCCTCCCTCCACCAGGAAGGGCTGGTAGCGGTCCAAAGCCACGGCCTGGTAATTAAAAGACCGGATCACAAAGGGTTCAATGGTATTCTGGTACTGATTCACGATATAGCTATCCATTTCATCGGTAAACTCTATGGTGGCACTGAGTTCAAAGAATTTTTCCTTGAGTACAGGATCTCTGACTTTGGACAGGTACCCGCTGTTCTTGAATTCATCCAGCACCGGATAAGAAAGCACCGTACTCCAGGAAGTGGCGAGTGCTCCGAGTGTATTTTTCAGCTGAGCAAGGGAATCCGGTTCTTCACTGTTCAGCAGCCGCAGGGTCCGCCGGTTCATGAGGATCACCTGCTCATTTCTTTGCAGGAATGCTTTTTTTAACGGAGTATCTGCTTTGATCTCTTCAAATATCCTTTGGTAATAGTTATCCAGCTTTTGCTTCTCCACCCGGTTCTCATTCCAGTTATTCACCTGCAGCGCGATCAGGATCCCGATCACCACCAGCAGGATCTCACCTACGGCGTATAACAGATATTTGGTTAATGAGCCCGAAGCGATGAGCTTTTCGCGGATACGACGGAATAAGGTGATCATAGGCTTGGCCGAAAATTAATTCAGAGCAATTAAATGCATTTTCGTGAGACCTCAAAGTGTGCCATCGGCATAGCCCTGGTAAAATGTGAAAAGCATACTTAAGACTCAGCCAGGAATTGCAGGATCGTATCCTGCAGGTTCCGGTTAATATTCATAAGCTCCGAATACAGATCCGAAAGGGAGACACTGGTGATCTCATTTCTTCTGAGTATGGCTTCCAGCACCTTTAATTCATCATTTGCAGGAAGCTTAAATTCCGGCAGATCGGAACTGTAAAACTCCTGTTCTTCCAGGGCGTCTCTTTCCTGGAAAAAAGCCCGGTTATCATTAAAGAACCCGGCCCTCCACAGGTCGGCCTCCAAATTCTCACTGAAAGTATTCAGTCTGTTTTCGGAAAAAGTAACCAGATCGATCATGGTTAAATAATCTTGCTCCAGTTCATCAATCTCTGTACCCTCAATATTCTTAAAATAATCCGGCGAGGTACTGACCTGATTGGCATTCACCGAGGTAGTAAATCGTCGTTCCACCGTCACTTTTGTAATCAGACGTGCAACTTCTCCTGAGCCTGCCTGATCCAGGCCCGTATCTAGCATTTCTCTGCATTCGTCATGCAGCGTGCTGCGATAGGAATAAAGGCCTTCCAGCTTTACCATATCCTCTTTCAGATTATTCAGCTTCTTTATGAGGTGGTTTTTGGTTTCATTCACAGACGCCTGCTGCTCATTCCAGTTATTCACCTGAAGCGCGATCAGGATCCCGACCACCACCAGCAGGATCTCGCCTACGGCGTATAACAGGTATCTGGTTAATGAGCCGGAAGCGATAAGCTTCTCTCTGATCCGTCGGAATAAAGTGATCATATCTGGTTATGATTGGTTAGTGTTTAGGTAAGCTGAAGGCTCAGGGCAAGACTGGATACTGAAACAGGAATACGCTTTAATTTTCAATTATACAAGTAAGCAAATACACAATAGTGTAACTGAGCATACCCAAGGCTCTCAAATAGCCCTCGAAAAACTTGGGTACGAATTAATCAAAGCCTGAATAGTTCGTAAGCTTGATGTACCCGAAATCCGGGAGCGGTGAGATCTGCAAGTTTTTCGGGAGCTTTTGGTACTTTTGGCGGCCCAAAGTACGGAGAAACCGTGTTGGGGATATGTTCTTTATTAAAGCGGCCTATCATCCCGAGCGGAGCCAGAAACCTATTGTGATTACAGAATGCCTATTAACGAATACACGAATAACCTTCCCGGCCGGATACATCACTGACTACTCTATTGACAGCTGTTCTTCGATCAAAGACAGGCACTCTTCGGCCATGCTGCGGGCTTCTTCAAAGCCTCCCCGCTGGATGAGACGGCTGTAATAATTGCTCCGTATGATCCCGCGAAATTCTGTATCCGTCAGGATACCACGCAGAACCGCCGGAGACTCAGAAGATAGATCTCCGCGGTTGGTGACGGGAAAGCCTCTCCGGATCATGTAATCACGATATTTGTTGATGTTGTATATAGAAAGTTCCTGATAGGCTATGTTATTAAGTCCGCCATTAAATTCCGTGTAGTACCCCGACAGACTACGGGTCAGCGTATCAGGGATGCTTTCAGGCAGGTCCAGTTCGGTAAGCTTGCTATAGCCGAATATCACCGGATCAAAAGATGAAGCCCGGTGAAGGGCATCCATGTACAGCGACAGTGAGTCATCAGGCACGGTGCCCGGCCAGTCCGCCATTCGCACCAGGTTTTGCATGATCTCCTCGTTGAAGTCCACCGCACGCTGAATGGACTGCAGATCCTGATTAAGGTTCTGGCTGATCTCGGTCAGTGCTTTGTTATATGCATTTTCATTCTTTCGCTTCTCATTCCATTCGTTCACCTGCAGGGCAATGAGAATACCTATGACGACCAGCAGGATCTCGCCTAGTGCGTAGAGCAGATATTTTGTTACCGATCCGGAGTCGATCAGTTTCTGGCGGATTCTTCTGAAGAGAGTGATCATTCCTAATTCTCAATTCTAAATTCTCTTTACATTAACATTTTAACCCGACAGTACATAGTACTTAGTACTTTCAGCTTTCCTGAATCAGATTACATCAGCTGGGCTTTGATCATGGACCGGATCTCAGTGATCTTCGTAATGGCTTCTTCCAGATTGATCATTCCGGCCTCCCTGTTATCCTGAAAGATCTTAAACAATACGATGGTCGAAGGCCTCTCAAAGAATTTCTTTGCGTTCACCGGCTGGTGATAATCCCTCCATTTAAAATCGGCAAAATCTTCTTTTATGACCGGTATCCAGTCATCATTAAATGATTTTTCGATATCCAGCAGGCTCTGAGAGACCGCATACATATTCTCATCATAATAGGAGATCAATGCCAGCTGAAGTTCTTTATCGGTCACGGTTTCGATGCCCCTCGCTTTCAATACCTCAAAAGCACTGGACTGCGATTTGAATCGTTCGAATGAAATGATCTTCCCCATCCAGTAATTCAGGCTGTCGCTGTAGTTCTTCAATTCCACCTGTTCCAGTAAACGGTCGGTCAGTTCTATAGCCTGCCTGGCTTTATAAAGTTCTTCGGATAGCCGTACCGAATCGCGTTCCAGATTCTGGTCGATCAGGAACAGGATCTCTTCTTCAAAGATCGCGGCGTTTCTCTCCTCATTCCAGTTGTTCACCTGAAGCGCGATCAGGATCCCGACCACCACCAGCAGGATCTCCCCAACTGCGTAAATGATGTATTTTGTCAGCGATCCTGACTGAATCAGCTTTTCTCTTATTCTTCGAAATAATGTGACCATTTCTGATTCCTGTTTCCCTGATACTTAATAATTGATGTCTGAGACCGCTACGGTCATCGGTTATTCTACTCCCTGAGCTGAGATCAGGTTCAGAATTGCCCTCGCTCTTTCAAGCTGACCCTCGGTCTGATAGAAATAGTAGGAAGCGTCGTTCAGAGACATATCCAATGCAACACTGAACTCATTACTTTCCCTCAGTTTATCATAATCCACAACTTTTACCCGTTCCCCATACTGATATCTCCTGAAATATTTCGGATATATATGCTGCCGGTAATATTTATTCATTTCAAAATAGGTGTCCGTCTCGGCCAGAAATTTCGAGGTGTTATAGTACTTGCTGATCATCTCCCGAAGTTCCTTATCCTGCACAACGGATATCCCCACACTTTGCAGGTATTCAAAAGGAGTATAATCGGCTTCCGGTGTTGAAAAGATAGAGATCAGTGCTAGAGCCGTATCCATTCGGGCTGTATACGGTAACTCCTGTTCGAATTGTCTTCTGATCCAAACCGCCTGATTACGCATATTCCTGAAACGGTATAAGCTGCTGTTTAAAGCGGTAGTATCCTGAATGATCCCATCCCGTATCTGTACCAGTATCTGCCGCTCTGTGTTTCGAAATTTCCGCTCCTCATTCCAGTTGTTCACCTGAAGCGCGATCAGGATCCCGACCACCACCAGCAGGATCTCGCCGATAGCGTAGAAGATGTAGGTTCTGACTTTATTCTGTTCCATGAGCGTTTTTCGAATATTTCGGAAGAAACGAAGCATTAATTATTCCTTTGGGCTGAATATATACTCATTGGTTTCTTCTTGCCGATAATATAATTGCATACGAATCTTTTGACCGGTGGAGTCTCTGATGATCTTTAAGGTATTATCCTGAGCCCCCACAAAAATCAGAGAATCTTTCTCGACTTCACTGAGGAGTATATTTTCAAAGTAAAATGACCGTTCTCCTAAATTTTTCCAGAATAACAAACCATACTCCTGTTCCAGAGCGAATGGGATCCGGTCTCCATCCTCATTTTTATAGTAGAACTTTCCATCATAGTTTGCCTCTAAAGGCTCATCAGAAATACCATATTCCTGTATCAGTTCAGGGAGCCTGGTTTGGTCCCCGGTCACATTTCGAATGATAAGGTAATTGATCACTGATTTTTCTTTTATTCGATAGGCTATAGTAAGTAAGTTTCTTAGGCGATTTCGCCAAAGTGCGAGTCGTTGCTTGTGATACGTTGAGTTTGCAAAATATTCAGCTACATCCTCTGTGATATTGTCTTCTGCCAGATCGACGGACCACTCAAATTCTTTAGAAGTGTACTCCAGGTATTCAGTGCTTACATCAACTAATTGTCCCTGAATGGTATTTAAAAAACTCTGGTCTTCCTCATACAACGAATTGAGCTGAATCATCACCTCTCTGTAATTAGCGGGGAGTATATCTTTATACTCCGTTAATAATTCATACGATCGGTCACTTTGAACCAGAACATAATTATTTAACCCCGCCTGGAACATATTTCTATTCTTTGTGTTCAGAAAATTCTGTTTACTAAACTCGCCACGGATCATCCTTGATGCCAAAGTGTCCTGATCTACATACCAATCAATTCCGGAATCAAATTCCCGAATATCATTCAGCAGATCCTGCTGAATTTCTGAAAAGATCATGCGGATAGTGGCCTCATTTTTCCTTTCCTCATTCCAGTTATTCACCTGCAGAGCGATCAGGATCCCGATCACGACCAGCAGGATCTCGCCGGCAGCGTACAGCAGGTATTTAGTTACTGACCCGGAGGCGATCAGTTTTTCGCGGATTCTTCGGAATAAGGTGACCATTCGTAATTCTTAATGCTTAATGCTTAATTCTTAATTCTCGATCAGGCTGATCGTATCCTGTATTTTATCTCTTAATTCGATCAGGTCCCGGACATAGAAAAATTTCATTTCCGTAAAGTTGGCGATATCCAGGAATATCTTTTGATCCCTGGCCTTACGAAGTTCGGTATAACCCCAGTCTCTTTTTTCAAAAGGATATTGGGTTATGATATACTGCTCCCGGGCCTTAATACTTTCATAGATGCTGTCCAGGCGCCGATGCCTCTCATCATAAATTTCCTGTATCTCCCCGAAAAGATCCCGGTTCTTGATGATCCCTGTCTTCCCGTCTGAGATCAAAGCATTATAGCTGCCCCTGAAAGACCGGAAGGACGTTCCCCGGTAGAATACCGGGTATATACGCAGGGTATCAGGAGTCTGGAATACTTCATCAAATTTCCCCGCCGGCTCGTCGGCCATCATTTTGTTGAACACCTCATCGATACTGTTGACAAGAGAGATGACCTCACTTTCCTGCTGAATCAGGCGGTTCACCTGGTCCAGATCTTTTCCAAGGTCTTCCCTGATTCCTGCAAGGTACTCTTCCGAGAGTTTGTCCTCGATCCTTTGCTCATTCCAGTTGTTGATCTGCAGCGCAATGAGGATGCCGATCACGACCAGCAGGATCTCGCCGGCAGCGTACAGCAGGTACTTTGTTACAGAGCCGGAGGCAATGAGTTTTTCCCGTATTCTTCGGAAGAGCGTGATCATTCTTAATTCTTAATTCTTAATGCTTAATGCCACATGCCATATGCCCATGAGACACACGACCTGAAAGTTAATGCACCCAACACATTATCAATGCTCAATGCTGTTCAGGAATAAGGTTTAATTTCCAATTATGCAATGGATAAATAACCGGGATCGACGACCACAGGCCAACGGTTCCGGTTTCGAAGGTGCTTCAATTCCACAACCTCAGGATCACCTCTTACGATCTATAAGCGCCAGAAGATCACGCGTTTCCTTCAGGGTAGACTTCAGAGAGTATAGGTACTGTTCCTGTATGTCCCGGTACACATTCAGTGTCTGAATAAATTCACTATCCTGCATCAGGTCCTCATAACGAATAGGAATATACAGATTGCGATCCCCGTACTTTTCAATGAACACAGTATTGAACTCTTTACGGAGATAGTCCAGCATGTAAGAGTAAAAATCATCCCGTACATCATCAAAATCATTCCGGGTCCGCGGCACTATCGTAGTGTAGTAGATGCCGATGCTTTTGCGGAGTTCCGGATCCCGTATATAATCAAATCCGTAGGATTTCAGCATCTCATAACCACTGACCTTGTATGCCAGGTCGGAGTAGGAAAAAATACTGGTGAAATGCATGTCGAGGGAGTCGGCATAGGGCAGCCCTTGCTGCATATGATCATTCAGTATCGATATTGATTTAATGCACTGGGCTACATTGCTGGAATTCATATCCGGGATGAGTTCCTTTGCAATAGTTGCTTCGCTTTCTTTCAGGTCGGATATGATCTCATCCAGAATGACCTGCTCCTGTTTCTGCCGGGTCTTCTCTTCATTCCAGTTATTCACCTGCAGGGCGATAAGAATTCCCACTACTACCAGCAGGATCTCGCCCACTGCGTACAGCAGGTACTTTGTTACAGACCCGGAGGCAATGAGTTTTTCCCGTATTCTTCGGAAGAGCGTGATCATTCTTAATTCTTAATTCTTAATTCTTAATTCTTAAAGCAGAGTTATTCTGATTTCTTTAAAAGAAAACTAACTTCCCCATATCCGTACAGATCCCCGTTTTCTCTTCTGTGAATTATGATATTCCGGTCCGGGACGTAGATGTCCCCGTTATATCTTCTCAGTATATCATAAACTCTGCCGTTTTGCTCCAATATCAGCTCATTATCTTTAAGCCTCAAAAGCATCTCAATATCGCCCCTATCGCTCCTGTATTTCCCTTCCAGTGATCTGGCAGTGGAATCGGAAAAAGCAGTAAATAATTTTCCGGGATTCACCGTTGACGTGTCCCTGCTGCCTAATTCTTCGTTCAGCCTATGATAGAGTCGGTCACCCCTGTATTGAAACCAATGGACCGAGGCCAGGTGATTTCCGGTATAATATACTTTGCTGATGAAGATCTCATTCTTGTAGGAAGAATCTTCTTTCAGGTATGTTTTCAGTTCTTCAGGAAAAGAAGATGCTCCCAGCCGGTAAAACCAGGGTTGTTCATCTGAGATAGTATAGATTATACGTTGTATGTACTCATTAATGGATTCAGAAGTTTGCCTGAGTCTTTCCTCCAGGTACACGTATACAAATTTGATTTCATCTATGAGCTCCTGGTCCCGGAACTGAACTTCATCAGTCGAGCGGATGAAGTTCTGATATCCATCATTCAGTAAGGTCAGAACACCAACATTCATATGAGTAAAAATTATGCTTCGGTCCAGTGATTCCGGATCTGTGGTAGTGAAATCCGTTTCGAGGATCTTTACCAGCAGGGAGTCTTTTCTTTCAAGAAACTGGGCAGTGTTTTTGCTGTTTTCCAGGTTGACCGCCAGTTCGTTCCTGAGCTGTACCAGGTAGGCATTCGTAAGTTCATTTTGCTTCCGCTGTTCATTCCAGTTGTTCACCTGCAGGGCGATCAGTATACCAATGACTACAAGCAGGATCTCGCCGGTAGCGTATAGGAGGTACTTTGTTGCAGAGCCGGAAGCAATGAGTTTTTCTCGGATTCGTCGGAAAAGGGTGATCACAGTTTTTAGTTTTTAGTGTTGAGTTTTGAATGTTGAGCTTGTATGCCTCTGACAGGTTTTAAATAAAGGGATTCATAGCTTAGCCTATATACCCAGTTCTTTGTCAATTTGGTCGATCAGGGCCTGGTTCAGCGGCAGCATGACCTCGGTCCCCGACCAGCGCCAATGGGCTCCATTGATAATCACTCTCATTAAAGCAGCCAGTTCCCGATCATCCCGGAGTAACTCCAGCGGATCAGGAATAGATTCCGGATTTATGGATATATAGCCCATAGACAGCAGGAGCGCATCCCATCTGTTCATGTATTCGATCCTTTCATCCTCCCTGAAACGGAATTCTGCCTGGGAATAATAGGTCCGTATAGACTGGGTCAGCTCTTCATTTCCCAGATAGGTCAGGATACCCTTTCGCTCCAGGTCGTCACGGATATTCTGATCCGCAGAAAATCTCAGGTACCGGTTCGACCATGACCACACCGTATTCACAAATTCGCGGCTGTAGTTCTCCGGAAGAGGTTTATCCCAGATGAACGACTCTTCATAGATGACCTGGGAAGATCGTGGCGGTCTCTTCAAGGTGTCCAGACCGGCAAAGACCAGAACTTTTTGCAGACCGTGATAGCGGAAAGATTGCATGTTCCGAACCGATAACAGTAGATCCTGTTCATCGACCAGCGTCTCCCGAAGGGACCGCAGCTGACTTTCCGCATCCACCCGAAACTGCCGTTCTTCATTCCAGTTATTCACCTGCAGGGCGATAAGAATTCCCACTACTACCAGCAGGATCTCGCCCACTGCGTACAGCAGGTATTTAGTGACAGAACCCGAGGCAATGAGTTTCTCGCGGATCCGGCGGAAGAGGGTTATCATTTGATCGTGTTTAGTTTTTAGTACATAGAATTTAGTCAGGCTGAAGGCTCAAAGATCGAAGTAACTGGATATTGCGACCCATAGTGCAAATATGATGCATCTGGAACCCGGTAATACTGATTATTGAATACTGAAACAGGAATACGCTTTAATTTCCAAATAAACAAGTATGCAGTTATCTATTGGATTATAGTGATGTAGGAATGTGTCAAACCGGGAATCAACGTCCGAGGCCGGCTTTCTTACCATCATTGCCTAATGTGTCGGGGAGGAAGCGATCTCCCTGATCCTGCCCGCATCTGATCCCCCTGCTGCTTTACCTCATATAAACAACTTATGGGAATAGAACCAATGTATTGCTACCAGGTTATCAGCACCATAAGTGGTTACATTCATTATTCAATAAACTAATCTTCGTTCTTCACCTCTACATCAATATTAACACTTAGCGAATCGAAGGCACCGGATCCAGTAGGATTCCAGTAGGTAGATAATTTTATAATTGAATTTCCGGGATTTACAGCAGAAATTTGAAGAACGGTTCCTGACCCGATATACAATGGCCCGTATTCTGAGTCTGTTCCACCCGTAAAATTAGCCTCAATTACCGCATCATTATTTACTAAATAATTATAGTGAGTTGGAGCTAATTTTTGAGCGGGCTGATCATCACAACTATTATCCTTAGTTATTTGAAAGTGATCCCTTAATCTGTAATGTTTTGATTGCCCAACGGTTAAAGTTGCTTTATCAAATCCTTTTATAACTGCCATTTTTTGAGAGTCTCCACCAAAAACGCAATCAGCAGCAGTTTGTATCATTTGACTACATCCGGCCATGGATATGGATAAGATGGAGAAAATGACGATGAAACGTATATTTCGACTAAGTTTTTTCATATGGCTCTTCTTAGTCTACAAATCCATCCATAATGTACTTTATTCGTGAATAAAGGGGTACTAATATTTTAGAAGTACCCGATGCAATTATCTGCTCGCCCCGATGCTTTTTCTCCCGGGAGCTACTTATGTACGAATGACCCGTGAACTGTGACCAGTAAGTCCAAACAATACAATCCCCGGCTTTCCGTGTGCTATCGCTGTTCTTAGAGAAGACGGTCAACCGACAACCGAAACTAATTTATTTGATCAATGTCACAGATTTCCACGGTCACAGAATTCAGAGCCAGTTAATGACTCATAACCGATTGCAAACCGGAAAAAACCTCTTGCATACTATATCCTTTCCACCTTTCTATTCAGGATCATAAAAAACAACTACGGGATGCAGAATGAGGGGTCGAAAGAGGGTGATCACAGTTTTTAGTTTTTAGTGTTGAGTTAAGCAGAAGTAATGTTCAGTATCCGGATCCCACCAGAACACATGAAGACATGAACACAAATGCACCCAGTACCTAGTACCTAGTACCTAGTACCTAGTACATTATATAATTTACCACATAAAAGATCTGTCCTACCTTCCGCACCGGAAAGGGATCTGAATGATCGGTCCTCTCTTATGCTGCTCAGATTCCAGTATTCTCAGCAGTTCAGGAAACCTGGTGTAATCGAAATACCGGTAATACAGCCAGGTCACCAGGCTAAGTAACTGTCCCGAGTCATATATGGGCCGAATCAGCGCTTCCGCTTCCTCATCCATCGACAGGGTTTTTAAAGCGATCCATTCTACCGCAACATCATTCCCGGTAATCCTATCTTCATAAATACGATAGGCCTCTTCATCCCTACCCTCAGCGCAGGCCTGTCTGAGTTCTGTTAATGCCATGCTTTCTTCCTGTATCTCAAGTCCTCTGATCAAGTTTCGGGTTTCCCTCGCTCTCTCAAACTCGCCCCTCCATAGCATCATCCGGTGCGATTGATAGCTTAAGAGTTCAGAGTAGGGGAACTGATCCAGCATTTGCTGCATAAAGGGATCGGCATTTTCCTCATCATCCGCCCAGAAATAAAATGCTACAAACTGTCCCACATTCACATTATTGATCAGAGCATTTTTTTGAATACGCTTATTGAATTCACGGGCCTGGTCGTATTCTCCCAGAAAAGTCATCCTGTCAATGATATTGTATGCTGATCCGAAATCAGAGGGTCTTTTTTCATAATACTCCAGCAGGTAATCGAGTGATCTCCGGATCTCCAGATTGGTATAGGCCTGGGTAGACAGATATAACAGCTTCTCTACCTCACCGGCTTTAGCTATGGCTGCTGACATTCGATCGTCAATCATCCGGAGCTTTTCCTCATAGGTATGATCCAGTACTTGCGTGTTCATGGTGGTCAGAGACAGGTCTCCCAGGATCACATTGGCTGACTGATAATGGGCCGCTGCAAAGGAAGGGTCCAGTTTACGGGCTTCCTCAAAACGCTGATAGGCCTGTGCCTGTTTCAGCCCATAGAGTAAAGACGTCCCCTCCAGATATAAGCGGTAGGCTTCAATGGAAGTCGTGCCCACAGCCAGCATGTCCTTCAATGCTTCGGGATCCATAGCCGTTTCCAGGGCCGTTGCGATCTGGAAGGCAATGTCTTCCTGAATGTCTATGATATCCGTTTTGGGACGGTCGTAGTTTTCTGACCACAAATGAAAGCCGTCGGATGCACGGATCAACTGAGCCGTAATGCGGTATTTGTCGGTCGACTCCCGGACGGATCCTTCCAGGATATGGGCCACCCCGAGAGTATCCGCGATCCGCATGATATCAATATTCCGGTCCTTATACTGAAAGGAAGACGTACGGGAAGCGACCAGCAGGTCGGGAGTCTTGGCCAGAGAATTCAGGATCTCCTCGGTGAGCCCGTCGGCAAAATACTCCTGCTCACCCCCGGCATTGAAATCGTCAAAGGGAAGGACTGCGATGGATTTATCGGATATCTGCAGGGCCGGTGTCTTCTCCGCATCCTCTATATTTCCACCGGAGGCAAAGAAAACTCGTTCCACCAGCAGGAATACGATCAGCAGACTCAGGGAGGTAATGATCAGCTTATTGATCCTTTTCCCGGTGTTACCGGTTTTTGACTGATCCGGAGACACTTCCTCGGTTTTTACCAATCCGTCCGGAGTCAATTCAAAAGCCCAGGCAATGATAAGAGCAACCGGAAGGCCGATCAGTACCAGTACAATAATGGCTGTGTCGAACCATCCCGGGAGATTCAGTGGTTCTTCCACCGCCGTCACCACCTGAATGATAAGCCATCCGGTAACGGCATAAGCCGTAGCCACCTTAATGACATTCCTTCTCTTTAACTCTTCAAAGATCTTGTTAAGATGCATCCCATCTGCCTGATTTATTTCCTCTCCATAAAACGAAAAAAAGAACAAAGGTCAAAGCTGCTGCATGCAGAAAAGCATTCATCTGATCGATGCAGGATGGCCATTGACTACGGCCAACTTTTAGTTTAATACATGGTCCTCAGCTATTTCTGTCACTCCCTCACTCACAAATAAACATCAATCCATAAGCGAGGCGAGCACCGGCTTCAGAATATCGAATAACGATAGTGAGGTTACTTTACTTCATTCGTACCAGCGTACGGGTAACCGAGGTATTTCCCTCGGAATTGGTCAGAATAACCCGGTCCTGTTCGATACGGATATGGTGCGCTACCCGCTGATTGGTATTCATACGGTCCGGAGATTTAGATACCATAACATAATAGATGAGTGAATCACCCACGATCTCATAACGGCCGGCATTGGAGATCAGCACATTGGCGGCTTCCGCCATAACCTCTGCGGTTCGGTCTTCATCCGATTCTGGCAGATTTGGCCTTTCTGCAGTCACTATCTCTGTACTGTAATATTTATCCGTATAAAGGTAGAGGCTCTTATAAGGCTTCCAAACATCAGTTGAGTCCCCGTCTGTCCATACCGATTGCTCCAGTTCCCAGGCTCCCAGAATGGATGGGCCATCCGGTCCGCTGCCCTGCTCATTCATTCCGCCCGTGCAGGATACCAATAGTAAAACGCTGAATATACCCGATAATATTTTTTTCATGATCTTCCGTAATGAGTTAAAGGATCTTTCTAAGTTAATCTGCCCGTGTTCATATCAAAATTAAGATATGGGGGAGGATCAAACTCATTATTGGGTACTGATCCTTATCAAAACGAATCCAGTTCCAGCTGAATGGCAACCTGCAGCTGTTCCATTCTTTCGATGATATTCCTGAGAAAATACTGGTAGGTGTCCCATACATAGGCAAACCTGGAGAGCGTGTTAATAAGAAGGGGATCCTTTGAAATGGCCAATGCATCATAATCAATAGATCTGCCCGAGCGCTCCTCATTTATATACACTCTCACATATTTATCAAATAACTGATTACTGCCATTCACGTCCTTATTCAATTGGCTTATGATATTTGAGACGATTATTGCACGGTCGAAATAGCCGTTCAGTTCCTGCCTCAGATCGATATCATAAATGAGAGATAATCGGCCGCTGCTCTTCATCTCTTCGTAGCTGACCAGCTGAAAGGAAAAAGGAGCCAGCTGATTATAACGGCTTAAGGCATAATCGAGAATAGCTTTAGTGGAATCGTTAATTTCCCTCTTTTCCAGGACCTCAACAGCCTGTGACAGACCCTGGCTGATTTCCCCTGCTCTTTCGATTTCGGATTCAATGCCCTTTATCCTTTGGTCAATTTCTGCGATCAAACGGTTATGATATTCGATGGAGATATTCCGGTCTCTCTGCTCACTGTTCCAGTTATTCACCTGCAGCGCGATGAGGATCCCAATTACCACCAGCAGGATCTCGCCGATAGCGTAGAGCAGGTACTTTGTAAATGAACCGGATGCAATGAGTTTCTCCCGAATTCTCCGAAAGAGGGTGATCATAGGCTTCAGCTATAAAATAATTCAGAGCAATTAAGGAGATTTTTGGGAGATGTCAAAGGTGAAATGTGAAATGAAGGCAGAAGGCAGAAGGCAGAAGGCAGAAGACAGAAGACAGAAAAATAGATAATTAAAAACCGTCCTCTGAATCTGAAATACAGGTACTGCTTAGGAATGCCTTTATACAGCTGCAAGTACTGTAGAACTTTAACGCGAACCTTGCTCCTCATTCCAGAGCTCCGATTCGTTTGGCGTGTTCCTTTATGATCTGCAAGGTAGACGCATCTCCTGCAAATACCGAGTTCAATCCCTGAGGTTCAAAAGGCGGATCTCCGGTGAACGGATCTCCCTCCTTCCACCAGTAATCTTCATGCTGAGCTTCTCCGAATCCGCCCCAGCTCCAGAAGTTCGTCCCCGCTAATACGGGGTGTTTTTCAACCAGGTCGTAAACCATTTTATAATATTTATCCCGGTAGGATGTGGGTGAATCAGGAGAAAATTCTTCGTCATCTCTTGGAAAGCCAAATTCCTCCATTACAATAGGTTTACCCAGGGAATCGGCGATGCTCACATGTTCTTCTACGTACTGTTTTGCACTATCCACGGCTTGATCATAGGTGCCGGCCATATCGGACGGATCGAGCCATCTCCAGTTCTTAGCCCACATATGAAAGGTCAGATAATCAATATTCGGAGTGCGGTGTGCATCAACAAATAATTTCATGGACAGTAAACTGCCCACTTCTCCTTCACTTCCGCTGGAAACCAGCTGATGAGGAGCCAGGGATTTAATAAACCCTGCTGTTTCATCGATCCAGTCAATATACACCGGGATGGCTTCATCACTCACCTCAAGACTCCCCGGACGAGGTTCGTTAGCCAGCTGCCAGGACATGATCGTGGGATCATTGAAGTACGGTCTTTCCGTGACTGTATTGGTGCGGGTAACGAGGCTTTTTATATATTCCCGGAAAGCCTCCTGCGCCTCTTCATTCTGATAGAATTGGGCCGAATTGTTCATAAAGGCAACCCAGTCACCCTCTCCAGGGTCTACGGTAAGACCTTCTCCGTACCACCCATTAAGGATGTTCATACCCCCGGACCACTCCCAGTAATTTGTCAGAAAGATCACTGCTTTCATATCCCGTTTCGACATTTCACTCAGCAGGTAATCCAGACCCACAAGCAGATCTTCGTTATAAGAACCGTCCTGACGTATAAAAACGGGAGCCAGCGTATTCCCGAATTCAGATTCTTCCGAAGAACCTAAGATCCTCAGGTTGGTCACACCCTGAGCTTTCATCAGGTCTAACTCGGCTCTCAGCCGTTCTCTGTTGCCTGCTTCTCCCGGTTGTCCCAGGTAGGCTCCATACCAGAAATTGGTCCCTGCAAAGGCATAAGACTCCCCCTTCAATGTGAAATGATTGCCATCCACCTGTACAAAATCAGATCCGCTTTTAGTCTCTGTGCATCCGATGAACATTGAAATAACTATTATAAAGTAAAGTAATCGGTTCATGACGTTTAGCTATTTGATTTTTTTATTCCTGTTAGTCACCCGCAGGCCGGTCCATCTTTGCCGGATGCTTCTGAAGAGGGTAATCATTCTTAGTACTTAGTACCTGGTACTTCAATACATACCATTCCCTCAAACGGACCTTCTGTTCAGTTCAGCATTCAGTGCTTCCAGCAAGGATGCGGTCTTCAGTTTAAATTCTTCCAGAACATCGTAATAATGGCGGTTCATACTCTGAAAATGATAGAACGGGCCATACACTTTAGGATCATTCAGAGCCTCCTCATAATCATAGGGCCGGATACTGCCGGGAAACACTTTAAAATTTTCATACATGCCTTCCGCACGCAAGAGATTGATCTTTTCCAGTCTTTCGATTATTCCCCGGATATCGGACAGGTCTGAGGTATAGTGTGCGGTGATCCGTTTTCGAAGTTCATCATTCTGAATGATATCAAAACCTCTTTCCTTCAGAAGCTCATATGCCGCCGTATTAAAAGTGTCGTAGCCTCTGTGATAGTATACTTCCATCTGCAGGGTATCCAGGCGGACTTCGTAGGGTCGCTTGTTCTCTATGTGTTCTATGATCTCCCTGTTGTATTCTTTTTTATCATTGAGCTGATCCAGGAAGACAGATAAGATCAGGGTGTCTTGCTCCAGGTTCTGCTTCATTTCCTTTAGACTATCGATCTCCAGTTTTCGGGTGACACTTTCCTGGTTCCAGTTACTTACCTGCAGGGCGATCAGGATCCCGATCACCACCAGCAGGATCTCGCCTACAGCGTAGAGCAGGTATTTGGTTACCGACCCCGAAGCGATCAGTTTCTCCCGTATTCTTCTGAAAAGTGTGATCATTATAGTTTTGAGTGCTTAGTGCTTTAAATATGTTTCGGGATCTTTCAACATTGAATCTTCAATTATTCTGTATTCTAATAAGTATGACCAATTACCATATCCTGTTAACCCCCTGTCAATGTCAGTCTCCATAGCGATCCTCTATGAGATCAATGATCTCCTGCCCCTGCTGCTTCAGCCGCGGCAATTCTGAGGCCGACCGGTTGGCTACCACTAGTACAAATCTAAAGCTTACGTTCACCAGCTCGTCCAGCTTTGTATTATCATTGATCAGCAGATCGTAGTCATAGGACTTGTATTTCCTGTATACCTGATTATCCAGCCATTCTTTGCGATCCAGGTACTGCAGAATATCCGATTCATCATACATTACCTCCCAATCCGGATAGTTCATTTTTACGATCTCAGCTACATACTGCTCGATCTGACTGCCCATTCTTTTATCTTCCTGAAAGTCTTCATCGAGATGATCCTGAAGGGCATAATAAGCCACAATACGATCTCTCAGTTCCGGATCATCAATATCCTTCAGGCTCCCTGAAGAAGTGATTTCTTCAATAGAAGACCGGTACCAGGTAAACGGCCGGTATGTAAAACTGCCTTTGGTATAGATCATCAGGTCCAGATTATCAACTTCCTCAAATGAACGGTTCCTCATATATTCGGCAAAGGAATTCACTCTCAATATGCGATCCTTTATCTGTGCGATTCGAATATCTATCTCAGCCTGATCCTGCTGTATATCACTGACCATCGAACGTACATAATTACGGATATTAGCTTGCCGGTTTCGTTGTTCATTCCAGTTATTCACCTGCAGGGCGATCAGGATCCCGATCACCACCAGCAGGATCTCGCCGACAGCATAGAGCAGGTATTTGGTTAAGGAACCGGAGGCGATGAGCTTTTCCCGGATTCGTCTAAACAGTGTGATCATTGTCAGTTTTCAGTTTTCAGTTGTTACCAAAGGCATGTCTTTAGCAGCGTATTTAGTACTTTAAATTGGATTCAGAATCAGACCATATCGATCATTCAGTATTCTGTATTCTATTCTCAACCCGCCAGTAATATGTGAAATATTATCATAATCGCGTCGGGTCCTGATCATCCAATAAATTCAGGATATTCACCGCTCGCTTATAATCATTTAAAAACAGACTTCTAAGACCCGTCAGATTGGTCCTTTTGTATATCAATGCATTTCGGATAAATACATCTTCCCGGTATTCTTTTACTGATCTCTTTTGAGGCTCGAATACATCCTTAAACTCACTGGTGCCGCCAAAATCTAACCGGATATCATCAAACTTCATCAAATAGGGCCCCAGATGATTCCTGGAATAATCTTTGTTGGCCTCTATCCATTGCTTCGTACTCATTAAATAGATGTTGTAATAGTTGGTGAGTGAGTCGATCACCGACTGTCTCTGTATGATGTTTATTTTCCCGGTTGATTTGAGATTATCCCAGGTCGATGTCTCCGGGGAGTAGCTTTCAACTCTTATCAGTGCAAAGGCAATATCCGCATCCAGCAACTCATTCTCTTTCGAGTAGAATTCATCGATGATCTGATCGATCACTATCAAAGAAGCATCAACTCTGTTCATTGAGCCGACCAGGTTTGTGGTATCCTGTCTTAAATTCTCTTTCAGTTTATCATAATAGAAAAGCTCTTCCTTATGATTCTTCACACTCTCATTCCATGTATTCACCTGCAATGCGAGCAATATCCCGATCATGACCAGCAGGATCTCACCCACGGCATAAAGCAGGTACTTGGTTAAGGAACCGGAGACGATAAGCTTTTCCCGTATTCGTCTAAACAGTGTGATCATTTAAATTTTCAATGCTTAATTCTTAATGCCGAATTCTGAATTCTATATTCTACATACAATATTTTGTTTTTGTGCTATGACTTTATGGATATGTAGTAAATAGTTGGAGCACCCGTGATTTTTATCCCAAAATGGATCAACTCATTTTCATTCCTTCAGCAGGGTTAATATCCGTTGGATCCTTGTTTCCAGAGCATATGAGTTATCATTATTATCGGTATTGACGGATATAGCGAGTGATAAAAAATCCTCCATAAAAGGATCCCTGATCAGCCCCTGAAAATCACCCGGATCTCCGACTAAGGGGATCTCCGGTTTATCTGTGTCCATATTACCATCAATAAGAAATACACTGGACGAATTGTTTCGTCTGAATTCGACCGAGATATCATTCATGACATTATTTTCGATGAAGAATGGGATACGGTAGTCAAGTACATAATTCCGCCAGACCTGTTCGTCCTCATTAAGCTGTAAAACGTTGATCTTCCAGGCAGTAAGCAGTCGTTTCAGTTCTTTATTTTGAATTAACAACAGGTCGCTTTTATCAATAAACTCTACGCTGATCGGGTCGAAGGTTGGCCGGTAGCCGGCAACAGCGAGATGGTATCGGATACTATCGACTGACACCCCGGTCGGATCAATAATATATTGAAGCAAGGTATTTGAAGATGATATGATCTGCTTACGGATCTTTATTTTGCTTCTCAGCTGGTTCATGTCGCGCTGAAACTCCTCAACCAGCTGCTCTTTAAGAACTGATTCTCTGATACGCTCTTTCCTTTCTTCATTCCAGTTATTGACCTGCAGAGCCAGAAGGATCCCGATCATTACAAGCAGAATTTCACCCATGGCGTATAGCAGGTATTTTGACAGCGACCCGGAGGCGATGAGTTTTTCCCGTATTCGTCTAAACAGTGTGATCATTCTCGGTTTTCAGTTTTTGCCAAAGGCCTGTCGATGGCTGAGTGCTTAGTGGAACATATTGAATTCTGTATTCTGTATCCTGCATTCTTTTTCCTCCTAACATTACCCGAATCGATCTTACATCTGCCCTGTAACAGATCACAGTATATTGAACCGAAGTCCAAGTGCGATCACTGTTTTACGTTGTAGCTTCTGGCCAAAATCACTGTCATATAACAGATCCACTTCCAGACTTGCCTGAAAGAAATCATTGATCTTTCCGATAAAACTATTGTTAAAGAAAATATCAGTGTCTTCAGGGGATAGAAGCAGGTTATAGAATGCGTTAAATTCCGATTCCAGGGTGATTTTTGGCAGGATCTCCTTGTTTAGCTCGTAGGCCAGGGTGAGTCCGCCTTCTGACCGCACATCCTCATCCTCCCCGAGTCCGTAGAATTGATCCAGACCGTCGGTTTCTACGGTCGTCTGCTTAAGTCCTATACCCAGATAACTGCTGAAATAGTCAACCGGCTTATACGATATACCAATATTTTCTATGAAATAGGCGGGAGATAAAAAATCCGACGTCCGCTCATTGGTAACCGGATCAAAACCATCCGTAAACTGAGTACGGAAAGCCAGCTCCAGAAAAGCACTGAACCCGTTCTCAGTAAGCTTATACTCCGTACGGTTCATGAGCCGGATCAGATCTTCTATTTTTTCATTATCGCCTTCCTTCAACCGGCTTTGACCAAATCGCAGCCTGACTCGGGAGGTGTTTAAAAACTTTTCATGGTTGTACTTCAATTCAAATAAGGTGTTAACCGTAAATGAGAATGCGTTATTTCCTCCATAGCTCCAGTCCTGGTAATCGTATTGTGTGGCATTAAGTCCTGCTACCCAGGATTTAGACCAGGGACTTTCAGATACGTACAGTGTGCTGTCGGTCTGAGCTGCGGGAGGCTCCGTTTCCTGAGCCAGGATAGAAGTAGGGGTAACATAAAACAGGCAGAACAGGGCAAAATATGCCAGTGACCTCGGTCTGAAGAATCGTTTTTGATTATGCATATATCCTTTTATTAATAGTGGACCGTTAGACCCGCATCATTTGATAGTTTCCGGTGCTTAGTATTTACTGCGATGTACTCACTTCTGAATACGGTATACTCAATGCTTCGACCCGAAGGAAATATTCTAACTCATCCCTTCAATTAAGATCAGTGTCTCATCGATCGTTGTGAGTAGGGTTTCGGCCTGTCGTGTGAAAGAATACGTAAATAAATTACACATGGCAGCCAGATTCCGGTACTCCTCATCCTCAAAGGCCTGTTCTATATTACTCATAGCGAGTTCTTCATTGGTTCTCAGGTTCTGATGCAGATACACCATGATCCTTTTCTCTATGAAATAGGGGGTCACCTGACTATTCCAGAATTCATCGAGATAGACAAAAGATTCGGACATGCGCGTAGCCAATGTTTTGATCTCCCTTAACTTCGTGTTAAGCGAATCTTCACCTTGGATAAGCCGGTCGGAACTGAGCTCCCTTTCCAGTACCGGCAGATCCAGTTTAATCGTGGTATAATTGGTAAACCGGAATATCGCACCCGGGTCTGCTTTGAGTGAATCTTTGCTGAACTTCTCATAGATATACAACTCTGAATCTTTCAGCAGGTCGTTGTTAAAACCAATTACATCATCCAGTCCGGATTTTGCTTCTTCCAGCTCTGTTTTCAGACTCTGCAGAGTATTAAAAGATACCTCGCGCTGTCTCCGCTCCTCATTCCAGTTATTAACCTGAAGGGCGATGAGGATCCCTACTACCACCAGCAGGATCTCGCCGATGGCGTAGAGCAGGTATTTGGTTACAGAACCCGATTCAATAAGTTTTTGCCGGATGCGGCGGAATAAGGTGATCATAGGTTTTACCCGAAAAATAATTCAGAGCAATTAAGGGGATTTTCGTGAAACGTCAAAAGTGAAATGTGAAAAACGGAGTGAGAAGTGAGAAGTGAGAACTAACATAATGATATGATCCCTTTTCGCTAATTCGATGCCACCGCTTACAGATCACGGCAATGATGGGGCCTAATACCGACTACTTAATAATGAGTACATTATTGACCTCAATACGTACGATTGGCATCAACGATCTCCTGGTAGATAGTTTCCCACTCTGTCTCCGAGAGGGCTTGAATCCCCAGTTCATGATCGATCAAAGATTGCAGGTTTTTATTGACCTCCATTTTTTTAGTGATCAGACTTATACTGATGGGTAAGAGATTGCCTGCCATCATATAGTAATAATTTTCCATCTCATGATCGGCCCAGAATTTCGACATGTCCAGGTCGGAATAATTCTCCGGTCTCATGATCACATACTTCTTCATCTTAACCTCTGAATTGAAATAATTACTGAAGTCTTTGACCGAGGTCATAAATTGAGACAGGTTATTATCCGCAAAGTAAAAAGAGAGTAAGTCCAGGAGCCTTTCGTTTTGGATCATGAACAGATCTCCGGAGTTCATCGATGTCGAAAAAGCAACCCGGTGTGGATTATCCACATAGAAGGCAAAGGGATGGTGAATATTTCGAACATGTGAAGTAGTGTCCGTGATGCCCTGATCCGGGTTTTCATAGAAAGTCAGCATATATGCCGAGGAAGTCTTCTGTCCTTCTTTAACTTCTCTCAGTCGCCCCAGATCCATTTCATCTTTCTGCAGGTCCTGATGGAGTTTCTCAAGGACCTTCATCTCGGTTCGCCGGTTATCCTTTTCTATTTGAATGGCATTCACCTGCAGGGCAATGAGGATCCCGATCACCACCAAGAGGATCTCTCCTACCGCGTAGAGCAGGTACTTGGTTAATGAACCCGAGGCGATAAGCCTTTCCCGTATTCTTCTAAAGAGCGTGACCATTCTTAATTCCTACTGGCATATTTCATATTCCGTAATCCGCTATTAAATGGCTTCCAGATCTGTAATGATCGTTTGAAGATTACTCCTCCAGTTCCTGACCAGGTTTAATTGTGCATCAAGGTTTCCAATTCGATATCTCAGATCACTTTTCAGTGCCTCATTATTAAGTATTTCAGATGCGGTACTTCGACTTAGCTGCGCTTCTAAATTCAGATCACATTGTTCAGGTAATGAGACCTTTATGGTCTTCCTGATCTTTACATACACATCTCCGCATCCCTCCCTGATCTGTGTCTGAATGGAGCTGGGAATGACATTGCGAATGTTTTCCCGGTACGGGTCTTCTACCCTGAAGGCAATGGAATTGGACCAGTCATAGGAATAATAGATTATTATAATTGAGCGGAGGGAATCGTTTTGAATCAATCCAATTTTACCTGAAGACAACAACTCCTGGTATGTTGAATTAGGCTGAGATACCTCCTGTATCTGGCTGGCCTGATAAAGGTCGATCAAAAACTGGTCCGCTGAATCTTCACCTGATATTTCACCGGATTCAAATAGATCCATTGCCCGGTTTGCATGATCAAACACAATGTTAGCGTAGTCGATTACCGCATCCATTAAAGCGATCTCTTCATAAAGATCATCCAGCAGACGCAAACGGAACTCTGTTGCCTCGGCTGTTTCTATCCGCTCTTCATTCCAGTTATTGACCTGTAAAGCGATCAGGATCCCGATCACCACCAGCAGGATCTCACCAGCAGCATAAAGCAGGTACTTTGTAAGGGATCCCGATCGGATCAGTTGTTCCCGTATTCTTCTGAAAAGTGTGATCATCTGTTCCTGTTATGTATAGCATACTGAAGACTTAATCAGGGATACGCTTAAATTTTCAATTATACAAGTAAGCAATCGCATGTAAATCGCAGGAAAGTGTTGAGCCCTATTTCTTCTCATCCCGGTCACTGCTCCCGTTATCATAATGACCCACCAGAACTGCTGCCGCACCGTCTTCCATCTCAAATTCGATCCTGAAATAGTCCAGGTCTTCCAGCATAAACCAGTGCCCTCCCATCGGTGTGAGCTCATATTTTGACCGGTTTCCGCGCCGGTAATACAGCCTCCCCTCTTCCAGGCTAATAACCCGATCTCCATAGGTTCCGGTATAGGCTCTCATATCTTCTTCACTAAGGCTTACGGCTTTCATTTGTGCCTTTAGTCCGGTGATTTGCCAGTCGAAATATCTTTCCCGCTCCGGATCTTTTTCTTTCAACGCTTTTAAAGCCTCCACCTGGGCGACGAGCAGTGCCTCCTCCGCAGTGACCTCTATATGCGGTTTTACTCCCACGCCTTCCCAGTTGGTATTGGTAATGGGATTGATTGCCCGGCCGGTAGGGATCCACACCATATACTTGTCAGTCACGATCTGTGATCCTCCCGGATGGGCTCCGCCACCGGTGGCCTCCCCGATCAGTGTGGCCCGCTCCAGGTTCTTCAGGTTATAGGAAAATTCCTCTGCTGCTGAGAAGGTAGACCGGCTGGTCAGTACATACACCTCCGCATCCGGATTTCGTTTTCCCGGAACATGAGGCAGCGTCCAGGTCTGATAATTCTCATTTTCAGGGCGGTAATAAAAATTATTGAGATGGACAGGCTCCGCATCAAACAGATAACTGCTGATCAGCTGTATCATAGTGGGTGATCCGCCTCCATTCCGCCTGAGATCAATGATTAAAGCATCCGTATTACTCAGAAAATTCATGGCAGAAGATGCGGTCTCTCCTCCGAATTCAGCCGGTGAGAACCCTGTCAGATTCAGGTAACCAATATTCCCGGTCAGTATTTTAATCTCCTTGAATCCGTAGTTGTTACGCCTCATATTCTCCTGGTATTCTTCTTCCCAGGCATCCCTCTGATCATCGGTGACCGCCTGCTGCTGCCGGGCGATCCTGTCTGCCGCATATTGTACGGATAGGTGAAGATCGTTACTGACGGACCTGAGATCTTCGGTCAGCCTGTTGGCAAACTCAACAGGATCGGTCACAGCTTCATATTCTCCTGACTCAAAATTCTTAACAATAAGGTCGGTCATCTCTGTTGCCACATCCGGAAATACATAATTGGTATTCAGCCGGACACGGATCGAGTCAATGGTCTTTTTCTGTTCTGCCCGGTCCAGTTTGTAGTCCGTATTCTGAGCCTGTAGTGAGAATGTGATAAACAGGAGAACAAACAGTACTCCCGGAATGATCTTGGTCTTATTCATATTTACTTTTCATTTTTTTAGTAATACTGATATTCTAATTTCCCGCTCGTTTATACTGGTCTTTAAGTCTTCGGATACCTTCGGTATAAAGTGACTTCATGCTATCATTAGGATACCGGCACAGAAATATCCGTGTGCCATTCTCCCTGAACCAGGGATTTTCAATGGTCTTTATCAGCGTGACGATCTCGTAACGTTCCTGAAGCCGTTCTTCAATATCTTCTGCCCATGGCCCCATTATATAGATCACATATTCAGTATTCAGACTATCCGGAGCCCATAGCACAAAAGAGTCATTAAAAGTGATCGGTTGTGGAACTCCGGCTTGCTTGCCGTAAAACATGACCGAACCGGCCTGTCCATAATGATTAGCCAGGATAGCCACCTCATTTCGCTCTTCTCCGGGAAGACTCAGGTATAATTTCTTTACCTCTTCTCCTATCTCTTTCCAGCCTCTCATGTCCGACATATCCTGAGGGATATCATAATACCGGCCGTCTTCCCAGCGAAAGGCTGCTTCCCGACTCATTTGTTCGGGAGTCCGGAATGGAATGCCGCTCAGATCCAGAGAAATATATAGTACCGGAACCATAAAGAGGATCAGGAATCCTGTCACGTAATTTGAATACTTTTTGGTGGCAGTATATTTCTCTATCAGATACGCTCCGAAAGCAAACAGGATCGGATACACACCCAGGGTATAATAAGACTTACCGCTGCCGGCCAGAAGCAGTACAATGACTCCGATAAATAAATACCCGAAGATTCGATATTGTTTTTCCTTCTTATTAAACAGCAGAATTAACAGGGCCGTGAACCAGATCAGCAAAGCCTGCATATTCATCAGCAACTGTTCCAGCAGGAAGTCTGAAGCCTGAACATGTATCAGCTGTGTTTCTCTCAGCTGAGTCATGTGAGATACCACCGGCCAGTTTTGTTCATACTGCCAGATCAGATTAGGCGTAATGATCAGGAGTCCGATTCCCAGCCCAACTACAAAATATTGGTTAAATAATAGCTTCCGGTGTTCGGAGATCAGCAAGGCCATTCCGAAAGCCAGGATGAAAAAGGCAATGGAATACTTATTCAGGAAAGCGAGCCCGAATACCAGTCCGATCCAGATCCACATTTTGGGGTCCTTACGATGGATCATCCGGAGGATCAGATATCCGGACAAGATCCAGTAAAAGTGGTTGAAGGAAACCGGCTGAAAAAGGGTGTTTACATGAAGGTAGGCCGGTGATATGACATAAGCCGCACAGGCAAGAAGTACTGCCTTTTTCTTCCCGCCCAGCTCAAGTACGGTCATGCCGATCAGGATGGTACTGAATGCTCCGATCAGCGCCGGAAAGAAGCGCAGGGCAAAAACCGTATTGCCAAAAATAGAGGTAGCAATGTACCCGATAAAAGCGATGGAAGGCGGAACCGCTACAAATCCCCAGGCCAGATGCTGACTCTGCGCATAATAGAGATAGGCATCCCGGTGCAGTTCGTAGTTATCATAGGTGAGCAGATGAATGCTCAGCTTAGTAATGGCAAAGAAAAGGATCAGCTGCCACTCGACGGATAATGTGATTTTAGATCGCAGGGATTCCAAATGCCCTTTGGTATGTGAATATATGCCGGGAACATACGGGGGAAAATGAGAAAAGGTTTCTTTTTATATAGGTACTTATGGTTTAATACGATAGTAGCTAATAGCTCAAAGCTCACCTCTTGTCTGTCATTTATCCATCCATTATCCGGTACTTGAATCCCATAGTGCCTCAGAATTAACTCCGGAATTTTCCTGTCCTTGTTATAATGATTCTATTTGCTCTTCCAGTAATTCAATGATCCGTTCAGCAGACTGGATCAGAATATTCCCATCTATGATGTTGATATGAAGTAGAGTCTGGGCATCAGCCAGATAGTTTTCAAACATACGGTCATTTAGCAGGCCTTCGTAATCCTTGGTTAGTGTAATCGGAGCTCCTCTCTGTATCTGATAATCCCGGAACTCAAATGACTCACTGAGGCTTCGCATAGACAAATATTTATAATACAATGGTCCAAGCGTCTGCTCATATAGCCGGATCAGATCCCGCTGTTCTTCCAGCATCTCTTCCATTTGCTGGGGCCACAGCAATAAGAGCTGTTTCAATTCTTCATTACTGATTTCATTGATCAGCCCGGTGTTAAAAAGAACATCCAGCATTTTAAATTGTTCATTGAACCCAAAATAGTTGATAAAAGTGGCCAGTAACCGGTCCATTTCATCCTCAGGTAAAATGGCCACCTGACCAGCGATCATTTCGTTCACAAACAAGGCTACTTCTATCGCCTCTCCCCTTGCGGTATTTATTTCTTTCAATTCAGAGTAGCGGGTCTGAAAATCATTTCTAAGATTGATCAGTAACAGACGTTCCCTTTCGTTTTGCTTCTGCTGCTCATTCCAGTTATTGATCTGTAGTGCGATCAGGATACCGATCACCACCAGCAGGATCTCGCCGGTGGCATAAAGCAGATATTTGGTAAGAGATCCGGAGTCGATCAGTTTCTGACGGATTCTTCTAAAAAGCGTGATCATTGGGATTACCCGTAAATTAATTCATCGCAATTAAGGGGATTATTCTGAGATGTCAAAACTATGCCACCGGCAAAATGTAACTATCGGGGTGGTAGAATAGTGGGAAGTAATTACTGAAGGGTACCCGAAATTTAAGGCATTTAACATCTAGCCAGGAGAATTTCGACCCGGTTCATCCAATGTACTTCAATTACCAAGTTGATGGTCGATCATAACAATGATCCTTTCAGCTTTGCTGATCATATTTCCGGACTCATTCTTTGAAATATTCATAAAAATGGCCTTGGTATGCAGGGTATTAATAAATTGAGGGTCTGTAAGCAGAGACTGATAGTCACTCTGCACATATTTCGATGGTACCACTCCCGTCATATTTTTTTTGACAAGGCTGAACTGAACGTCCGGCATTTTATAGTTCTGGAAAACATTGGCTGTTGATACAAATTCAGACATATAGGACCGGTACATACCATCATGCAATTCTACGGCACGTATTTCGTCTTCATTCATGTCTTCCGATTCTCTGGGCCAGGATAACAATTCAAGCTTCAGGTCATTATCAGAGATCAGGTTTATTTTATTGGACAATATGAGTGAGTTCAGGCTTCCGGTTGGATCATTAAAGGTTGGGGTATAGGCTAACAACATGAATAAGCTGTCTAATTTACTCTCCTCAAAAGGACCATCGTTATTTGAAATTCTTACCAGTGCATCTGCAGCATACATAATATCATCGCGGAGTCCATTCAGATAGGCTAACTGCGATATAGCCTCATCAAACTCCAGCCGGAGATTCGCCAGTATCTGCCGCTCTTCTGCTTTTTGGATCCTCCCTTCATTCCAGTTATTCACCTGCAGGGCGATAAGGATCCCGATCACCACCAGCAGGATCTCTCCCACGGCGTAAAACAGATATTTTGTAACTGTCCCGGATTCAATCAATTTCTGGCGGATTCTTCTGAATAAGGTGATCATTTAAGGATATATAATGTTATTGCCGGGTAATTAGTGGACTTTTTGGTCCACTTTACTTTCTGTCGTTGGTTCGGTTCTTTCACTGTTCAATCACCGGTGACCTTCACAAACCTGGTCCGCAAACTATTATTAATTCTAAGGGTAGAATCATTTTCAATAATAAGCTGGGTGGGAGTACCCTGCAGCTGAAATCCATTGTTGCTTCCCCGAACTAAATAACTGATCTCTCCATTGATTGTCCGGATCTTCAAAGAGTCATTATCCGTAAATAACGTGAATGCATCCGTTCGGCTTTCCCTTGCCTGATAGTCACCCAGAAATGGTTGGTATATGGAATCCGGAAGGCTTACATAATACGCCTCTACCAGTTCATTACGAGGGTTATAGGACGTGATCTGACCTATTGAACGTATAAGCTCGGCTTTTTGAACCTGCATATCATACAGATAGGTCTTTAAAAGTGATGAATATTCACGATAGCTGTGTACTGCATTTTTATACAAAGGATCACGGAGCAAATAGTTTAATTCTGCATCATCAAATTCCTGAATGAGTGGATCTAATTTATAGGCCCATTCATATTTATCATTCAGACCTGTGCGGTAGTCAAGGACAGATTGCAGGTAAACATCTTGTATTTCCATGATGCGCTCAAAAGTATCCTCGTACAAATACTTTAGCTCCTCGATCGCACCTGAATTTTCAAAGCGCTGTTCATCGATAATATTCATTAAACTCAGAAAACCATCTCTGTTCATGCTAAAAGGTGTCTGGGAGTAACGTATCAGCCGCCTCATATTCGGATCTCTTCGGTAATCCTCGGCGGTCACCAGCCCCCTCAGAACCTGTTCAATCCTGTTATCCTTTTCTTCCATACGCTTCGTCATACTTGCATTTTCTGCAAGATCACTGATCAGTTCATTCTGTATCTGAAAGAGATAGGCATTGACTTCAGATGCCTTCTGTCGCTCCTCATTCCAGTTATTAATCTGCAAAGCAATAAGAATCCCTATTACTACAAGAAAAATTTCACCAATGGCATAGTATACATATTGGCGTACTCGAGATTCCTCAATGAGTTTTTTTCGGATGAGACGGAAGAATCTTAGCATTAGAAGTCGCCCTCTATGATCTCCATCAACTCAATTAATTCTTTGTCCGGACCGTAAAAGAAAACGGTCTTAGCTTCAATATCACCCGCCTTTAAGTGTCGTTTTCTCGTAGCCAGTTTTGCACCGGCATTCATCGCCCTTTCAATAGAAACGTCAATATCATCCACTTCTATTCCTATATGCTGATAATGGGGGGATGATCGGGTGGAATCACCGGCAACGGGTGATTGCGCAAATTCATAATTGAACCGATAGCCGGGCATGCGCATCAGGGTGATATTTACAGACATGGTATCGTTATCTGCCCCCTCATTGAACACCACCATCTGAGTTAATTGTTTATAAAATTCCATACCGAATGCCTCTTCATAAAAAATACGAGAAGCTTCTGCATCCGTCACATATAACATGGCGTGATTGAATCGTGGATTTGATGATTCATCCGGCACTGAACTGCAATAAGCCATTATCAGACATATTCCCAGAACTCCTAGTATTCGATTCATAAGTTACCCCGATTGTGAAATTTTAATTAACTGCATTTTAATGAGATGTCAAAAGTGAAATGTGAAAAGAGGGCTGATAGCCGATGGCTAATAGTAATTACGAATTACGACTCCGGACTCTGAACCTGATGCACCTTACACCTAACACCTAATACCTCACATAATTACACGATTAACGACTACCTCTATTCTCCACCACTGGGCGTCGGAAAAACAATCTTCACCTCATCCCGGTAGCTGTTCCACTCCTGCAACAGGTCTTCATATACTTCCGGATATTCTTCTCGCAGATCTTCTTTTTCAGCCCCGTCCACCGACAGATCATAAAGAGCAAAGTTTGACTCATCAAAAGGAATGTCAATGTTGACCAGCTTCCATTTCCCCTTGCGAACCAGAATATAACCACGGTGTTCAAGTGCGAAGACATAGTTCTCCTCATGCAGTCGATCTGCGTTCTCTTCCAGCAGTGGCTTCATTGATTTTCCTCTTAACGGGTACACTTCTTTTCCGTCGAAACGATCCGGATAGGAGATCCTGGCTGCCTCATAAAAGGTGGGAGCCAGGTCCATCAGCGTGGTGAAAGCGTGATTGAGTATACCCGATCCTTCCACACCTGCTCCTGAAATGATAAGCGGTGCATTCACTCCGCCCTGAGTAGTATAACCCTTGAAGTATTTGAAGGGAGAGGCGCCGGCTTCCGCCCATTGCGGCCCGTAGGAAATAAAGGATTCTTCCGTGCCCATCTTGTCATAGGCCTCGGTATAGTGTTGCTGTAAAAACGGTCCGAAATACGGATGATGATAAAAGTCCTCTGCTGCCGCCCCGTTATCCGACATAAATACGATCAGGGTATTATCGTATTCCCCGGTTTCTTTGAGATAAGCTATCAGGCGGCCAATATTCCAGTCCAGGTTATCGATCATTCCTGCATAGAGTTCCATCTTGCGGGACTCGAATTTCTTTTCTTCAGCAGTCAGACTGTCCCAGGGGGTCACGCGCGGATGCAGCTCTGGCAATTCAGCATCTTCCGGCAGCAGTCCCAGTTTCTTCATATTGTTGAATCGCTTCAATCGCAAGGCTTCATACCCCTCATCATACCGGCCTTCATATTTTTTCCAGTATTCGGGATCCACCTGCAGCGGCCAGTGTGGACTGGTATAGGCCGCAAAACTGAAAAAAGGCTTATCCTGCTCCATTGCCGAGTCCATATAGGATAGGATCTTATCGGTATACAGATCGGTGGAGTAAGCTCCGTCGGGCCAGGAAGCTATATCTCCGTTCTCGGTATAGTCAGAGATCAATGACCCAGGAAAGATGCTCCTTTCACTATAGTGGTTTCCTCCTCCTTCCAGATTAACAAAAGAGAAATCAAATCCCTTCACCGAAGGATCATGTTCAGGCCGGTTACCCAGGTGCCATTTTCCGGCCACACCGGTGGAATAACCGGCCTCTTTAAGCAGAGCCGGTACCGGAATGATCCGGTCGGTCAAATGCCCTTCGTAACCGAATACACTTGTTTTAAGATCCTGACTGCCCATACCTGCAATATGATTATCATTACCTGACAGCAGCATGGCCCGGGTCACGGCACAAAATGGCGCCGTATGAAACTGAGTGAAGGTCATTCCCTCAGCGATCAGGGCATCCAGGTTGGGGGTATCGATATCGCCTCCGAATGCACTGAGATCGGTATACCCAAAATCATCCGAAACGATGAGCAGGATATTTGGGTGTTCCTGTTTATCAGACTGACTCTTTCCGCATCCCCACAGAAAAGTAAATGACAGCAGAAGAATAATGGTCTTTAATATATTCATGGTCATAAATTGTAATTGCTCAGAGACAATTAAGCGGTTTTAAAAGAAAGGTCAAAGCAATGGCTGATCTGCGAAGAATAAATTTATCGGTCAGTCAGGGACCTGCTGACCTGATTTTTACGAATTGATCTGCCACAGGGCAGGCTCATATATATTCATACGGATCATAATTCTTTCCTATACTCTTTAAGCTCAGAGAGTAATTGGCTGCAGCGAGTCAATGAACGGGTAATACCTTCCAGACGACCTGTCGCGTAGTTAGTGCGAACAGCATTGGCCATTTCCGGCCGCTTTAATGCAGCTATGAGTTCTGCTGCCTCAGGCTGATTTATATTTTGTAAGTGAATGCGTGCCAGACGAAAGAGCTCTTTGGTCCCGCTTGCAAAAACACTTTCTTCCTGGTCATAGGTTATGTAATAATTATAGTGTGAAACGATCTTACGACGCAGTCCTGAATCCCTGATCAAACCCAGGCCGTTTCCACTTTTCATTTCATCAATGGTTGTGGTAACCGGAGTGAAAGTAGCGATGGGAGCCCATTGGTCTGCAAAATAGGCCCGAAGTGAATCCGGTTCTTTATATACTCCATCCAGGTATTCTACCAGTTTTGCCTTCGACCTTTGAACCTCCAGGGCTTCTGACCTGAAGTCTTCCAGCATCAAAGAATCCTGAACCAGGTCCAGTATAAGTTCATCCACATATCTTACTTCCTCTGCTATGAATTTTCTTTCCTCATTCCAGTTATTTACCTGAAGAGCGATCAGAATGCCGATCACGACCAGAAGGATCTCACCTGCGGCATACAGCAGGTATTTGGTAATAGACCCAGATTCGATCAGTTTTTGGCGGATGCGCCGGAAAAGTGTGATCATATAGAATTTCTTTTAATCAGTTCCTGACGAATACTATCATGCAATTCTTTTCTATACTGCATTACGTTATTTAACCGGCTTCGATAATTTTCGGCGATCTCCACTTCCAGAAACAATGCCCTCATAAATGAAGGATGTCGGAGGATAGCATCACTATCAGGAATATCATACACCATCCATTCGTTGTCTTCATTCTTTCTTAGATCTACCTTCAAAAATTCCTGCTCCAACTCTTCTATCAGGGGTGAGTTTTCGTCTTCCACCTGGTTCATAAAGTTTTGGTACGCAGGAAACGTAAGCTCGTACATGGTAGTGATCTGATTCCGAAGCTCCGGATTAGAGATCAATTCCAGCCCTTTTGATTTAATGGTCTCATACGGACCAATATTAAATCGGTAATCAAATCCCTCCCTCGCATCTTCATAAAGGTCCATAAATTGTTCAGGCGAAATATCCTTTGCCATTCCTGAATACCACTTCAGTGAGTCAATTCCCCTCTCCTTACGCTCCAGGCGTGGCAGAAAATAATCAGCGATCAGGGTGCTGTCCACTTCTAGAGATGAGTCGAGTTCCTGAAGTATTGCCAGTTCAAAGGATTCTCTCTTTTTTTGCTCATTCCAGTTATTTACCTGAAGAGCGATCAGGATGCCGGCTACCACCAGAAGAATTTCACCAAGGGCATAGAGTACGTAAGTAGTAACTTTGTTTTGTTCCATGAGTTGTCTTCTAATTATCCGGAAGAACCGCAACATATCACATCTCCGATATTTCAATTTCAAGATCATTGATGAGCTGGTCTATTCGCTCATCACTATTATTCAGAAAAATTTCAGCAATTCGTGCAGCCGCAATTTTAAAGGCTAATACGTTCTGAATTAGTATGAGATTTTTCTCTTCCGACAGGTTTTCAAATAATTCTTCGTCCAGAAACTCAAACTCATGATTGAACTCAAGCACTTTATTATCCATAGCAAAGCGCTCCAGATTAGGTGCGATCACTATCAGGTCCCGGTCGACTAATTTAGACCAGATTTCTAAGTAGGTGTTCAAAGCATTGTTATTGATCACCTCCCGGTCTCGTTTTTGAATCTGATAGTGCTGAATTATCCGGTTTTTCAGTACCTGATCAGAGATCAAACCAAGATTTCCGGAAGAAGTTAAATCTAAAAAGGTGGCCTCATAAGCTCCGTACGTCCTCCCTATCGGCAAGGTACTAAGCAGTTTCTTCGCGTCATCTCTCTGTTCTTCTCCGACCTGAAATTTACTGACTATAAGTTCAGTCAGGGGTGCTTCTACCGACAAATGATTAGAAAGTGTTCTTCGCTGAACTTCATTTTCTTCTTTTTGCAAAATCAGATCATCAAGAATCAGACCCAAATAGACTTTTTCCTGGGATCTTAAAGTGTTTTGTTCATTCCAGTTGTTCACCTGAAGTGCGATCAAAATGCCTATCACCACCAGCAGGATCTCACCTGTGGCATATAGCAAATATTTGGTGACCGACCCCGAGTCAATCAGTTTTTGGCGGATCCGGCGGAATAGTGTGATCATTTATATAATGCTTGGTTTACAATATCAGAAATCGGGAATTACATTGGCCGGATCAAAAGCGACGTAAGCAACATTGCGGGCTTTAAGTTCAGCCTCCATTTTATCCATGAGGGTATAATACCTTCTCTTAATGGCCTCGAGTCTTCTTCGCTTATGCTCGGTGTCATCGGCATGCATGTCCAATAGTTCCAGCAAGGCCTGACTTTTAAGTATATCAGTATCTTTGAGCCTGACATTAATTTCTGGGCTATTATCTTCACTATCAATCAGATATCGCTCCAGGAATTCGGATTCCATCTCACGGGTATACCATTTCCTTTCGGCATCTTCCCTATGGATGAAATCCACTGCGCGGGGCAGATAGTACTCATAAAAATCAATGATAAGTTTTCGCAGTTCTTTGTCCTCTAACTTATCCATCCCCTTTTGAGTTAATGTCTCATAAGACCCGAATATGGGCGTAAAGTTAAATCCCCGGTCAGACAATAAATACGATTCCACGAATTCATCTTCGGAAAACTCCCTTCCGGATAATACTATCTGAAATACTTTCTCTACCGACTCCTCTCTGGACTGAAGCCGTGGTTCTATTCCGGAATAAATAAGTTCCATATCACGGGATAAGTCTTCATATAATTCACTGAGTGCAAAGTCCAGAAAAAGCTGGTCTTTCCTTTCCTCATTCCAGATATTCACTTGTAAAGCCAGCAAGATTCCGATTCCGACCAGCAGGATCTCCCCTATAGCATACAGCAGGTACCTGCGAACATTGTCGGTCTTAATTAGCGATTGGCGGATATGTTGGAAGAAACGCAGCACTTAATATTCCCTCTTTAATTCCTTTTTCAACAATTCAATAATACTGGAGGCTTCCTCTTGTAGTACTCTCATCTCGATTCTCATACTTCCAATTTCGAATATCTTATCCGTCAAATAAGTCTCAAATGCTCTGCTATTTAACAGAGCTTCAAATTCTGGTTTGTACATGGAAGCAGGTATTCCAGAGCGAAGGTGTAATATGTGAAGCGTAGGTACATATTCATTTTTTATTTCTCTTCCTACAATCTCGTAATTAATCATCCTTGTTTCTTCTTCATCCAGATCAGAAACCAGATCTTCCCATTGGAAGAGTTTAGCTTTCAGGGAGTCACTCTCTAACAGGTTAATGTCACCGGATGAGATCCCTGATCGTAAAGCCCCGTTTACCGGGTCAAAGGTCCACATCATATAAGTTGGCCATAACAGATCCAATAAGCTGTCATCTTTGACCTCGGAATGCGACTCATTCCTCATCTTAAGAAGTTTCTTAGAAGCTCTATCAGTGTCTCTGTGTATCTCAAAAAGTTGTTCTAATTGTTCCTGATTTGTCTGAAATTCAACAATTAAAGCTTTTGCGAGATCATGGGCCTTTTTGTCATTTGCCCGCTCCTCATTCCAGTTGTTCACCTGAAGTGCGATCAGGATCCCGACGACCACCAGCAGGATCTCACCTGTGGCATATAGCAAATATTTGGTGACCGACCCCGAGTCAATCAGTTTTTGGCGGATGCGCCGGAACAGTGTGATCATTTTTAGTTTTAGCTCTTAGTGATTAGTGCCTGGTTCGTCATCAGCTGAAGAAAGTACCAGGATCATTTCGATCTCCTCTTTCACCTCTTTATATGCATCAATAAGCTGGGTAGCGGTGATATAAAAATCATCCAGATAATTCTCATACCTATAATCATTTAAAAGACGGAGGTTATTTATATCCAGGACCGAACGGTCGATATCAAATTCAGAACTCTCAGCATCAATATTACGCAACGATGCTGCACTGCTCAGGTAATCAATATAATTTCTGCTGGCATCCGTATAACTCTTTTCAATTTCCATGAGATTTGAATAATTCCGCTCCCATTTAAAAAGGGCATCCTTGAGTTTCTGATCCCTGAGACGTGCAAGTCCCCCGGCGTTCTTAAGATCATCGATCACAAAGAAGCTGGGATTCCACGTGGGTGTATTGAGGGTAAAACTGATCAGACTATCCAGCTTATTCTCCGATCTTACCCTTTCCGGTTCTATCATAATCTCCATCATCGTTTCAAGAGATCCTTTAAATGAGTGAAGCCGGTCGATATCATTATCAAGATCACTCAGGTTTTGCTGAAACTCACTATTCAGATCTGAAATGATCCTCTGCTCCTCCTGCATGGAAATCCGGTTTTCATTCCAGTTGTTCACCTGAAGGGCCAGCAATATCCCGATCATGACGAGCAGGATCTCGCCAATCGCATAGATCAGATAGGTCCGAATCTTCCCATCAGCTAAAAGCCTTTCCCGTATTCTCCGAAAGAGTGTGATCATTCCTAATGCATAATGATTAATACTCGCCTAAGTGCCCGACTTCCCCGTCTGATTCAGTGCTCAATTAACTCACTTTCAAATGATTTAGCAATTCTTTATCAACTTATAAGGGGAAATAATGCGACCCGGGACTGATAATTACAGACAAATCAACATCCGGAAAACAAAGTTAATTAATTACCCTCAAAGCCTTATTTTATTTGTTCTATGAAATTCCATGAATTTTATGAAGAACTGAAGCGACGGAATGTATTCCGGGTGGGAATGGTCTATGCGGTCACTGCATGGGTATCAATACAGGTGATCGCCACGGTATTCCCTATTCTTAAGATCCCTGAATGGACGGTTACACTGCTCACTGTTCTCATTCTGATCGGGTTTCCGTTTGCTCTGATCATCGCCTGGGCCTTTGAACTAACACCGGATGGTATCCGGAAAAGCACGGATACGACGTTCAAAAAGCCCTTAAGTGAAGAGTCTTCAACAGTTGAAGAAGCAGCTAAACCGGATAACCTAAAGTCTCCGCATTTTTCCCGATTACTTAAGACAACAGGAGCCACCGTTCTCATTGCAGTACTCGGACTGGCCTGGTACGTGAATAGAGAACCTGCTGCCCCTTCAGATATTCAGAGATCCATTGCTGTTCTGCCCTTTGAGACCATTGATACTGAACAGTCATCCTCGTTTACCAAAGGAATTCAGGGCGGATTAATGACCCGTCTGTCCAGTATAGCCGGACTCCGTGTTACCTCCCGAACCTCTACCCTGCAATATGCCGGGGTCGCAAAACCAATCCCAACGATCGGTGAGGAGCTTGGAGTAGACTGGATTGTACGGGGCGAAGTACAGGAAGTTAACGGACAGATACTGGTCAATACCCGGTTGCTGAAAGCTTCAGAAGACCGGCTTGTATGGGCAAAAGATTATCGACGGCAGCTGTCCGCTGAAAATATTTTTGAGATACAGATCGACCTTACACGGGAGATCGCAGGTGAACTTCAGGCACAGATCACAACGGAGGAAGGGTTACGTGTAGATCGCAAACCTACTGCCGACCTGCAGGCTTTCAGGGAATTCGCCCAGGGAGTAAGCCTGCTGGAGCAGAGAACACCAAATGCCATTCTTTCATCCGTCGATCACTTCAGGGCGGCAATTGAACAAGACTCCTCCTTTGCACCTGCCTGGGCCATTCTGGCCGAAGCGCTGATCTACATCGAATTCTACCAGTATGCCGATATTAACACGTATCCCTTCACTGCGAAGGAAGCTATAGATAAAGCACTGGAGATCAATCCTGATCTTGCAGAAGCTCATGCTTCTCAGGGTATTCTTCGCTATACCCGAAAGAACGGAACAGGCGCCATTGAATCTCTTAAGAAAGCCATTGAGTTGCAGCCCAGCTATGAGACCGCGAACAACTGGCTGAATTTCGTGTACCTGCTGACGGGGCAACCCGAAGAATCTCTGACTTATGCTCGTGAGGCTGTGAAACTCAGCCCCCTGGCACCAGCAGCAAGACTGTATCCCTCACTAAGCTACCTGGCCAACGGTCAGTATCAGGAGGCCTTATATCAGGTGAACCGGGCTCGTGAGATCCAGCCCGACTGGGGTGAGATCTACGCCATTCGCGGTGTTATTTTGTATCACAATCAGCAGTATGAAGAAGCACTTGAGTCACTTTTTATCGCTGACCGACTTATAGAGAATGAGGTAGCTTCCATCTGGGTACCGGATGTACGGACCATGATCGAGATCACTGCTATAACCCTCAATCGCGAGCTGACTGAATCAGAAGCTGACATACGCCTCCCGTATAAAGAAAGCCGTTTCTGGCCGGGACTCAAATATGCAGCAATGGGCAGTCATGATCAGTCGGCCGACGCTTTCAGTGAGATACAGGTATACAGCATGTGGCCCAATCTTTCCATGCGGTATTTCTTTCCAGAGTTGCTGAAGGAATACCGTACCCGAGATGACTTCGATGCGCTGCTCCGGGATATGAATGAGGTCTGGAACCGCTGATCTTTACTGCAATAACTGCAAATTCCAATGGAACAGACAATGATCAGTTACTCACATTCTGATCAATACGACGGATCATCTCATTGGCGGTATCAATCAGTTCCTCTGTTTCAATAATAGCAATTCGAAGCAGCAATTCACGGTTTACTAGGATATTCTCAAATAACGGATCACTCAATAAACCTGTATGATCACTTTTTACGCCAGTTGGCCGGTTATATATTTCATCCGACTCCTGAATTCGTCCCGCCAGACTGTAATTTTTGTACACGTTATTAATAGAGATATAACTTCTGAGTACCGGTCGGTAATGATCCCGGTCCAGTTCTTCCTGATCCAGTTCCCCTTCTATCATGTCTTCAACTGAACCCGGCCAGCTGATCAGCAGAGTCCGGAGTGTATCATCCCGGACCAGGTTGATTCGTCCGGTATTCAGAAGAACCTCCAGAGATCCAGATTGATTATTGTAGGTGGGAGTATTGGTCAGAGCAGAAAGCAAGCTGTCGATCTTTTCGGGACGGTAATTATTTATGATCTGTTCTCTCTCAGATACCAGAAGATCGATCACACCTACCATTTTCGTTCGCAGGTCATTCAGGAATCCCATTTCCTCTATTCCATCCAGCAGATCACTCCGCACATTCAACAGAACCTTTATTTCTTCCTGTCGCTGCAGTCGTTCTTCATTCCAGTTATTCACCTGAAGGGCTATAAGTATTCCGACCACTACCAGCAGGATCTCCCCGATGGCATAGAATAAATATCTGCTTACTGATCCGGAATCAATCAGTTTTTGACGAATTGTGCGAAAGATTGAGATCATCTGCTATTGCCCCGATTTAGATTCCTGACAATTAAGGGCATTCGGGCTTTATAAGCAATTTCATAGAGAAAGGCATGAAACTCAAATCAGCCAGCATATTGCCATATTATGCCTACCGCTGCTGTTATTATGAATGAACCTTTTTAGTGCGTACCGGTACCGAATTTATCAAGCGAGTTGATCACCGAACGGGTAAATTTTGCAGCAGCCTGTTTATTTACATGATAGGCATCATCGTAATCATCAATGGTGAAAATAATGGTTTCAGTTTTCGGTACGTAGGTCAAGTTACTGTATTGAGCCTGCAAATCTGTTAACTGACTTCTCACTTTTTCCTGTAGTGCAAGATTCTTATTGGAATAACCAAAAGGGTGATACTGACCTTCAATGACCAGTACATTAATATCATGATCGGAAAGGTAGCTAATGAAATCGTTCAGATACCTGAAATTGATCTCCAGATTTTCTTCCTGTACAGCAACCTTCAATTGACTCAGCTGGTTCTCAAAATAATTATCATCGTCAACCTGACTTTCCAGATTAGGCATGACCACTTGCTTTCCGGTAAACTGATCCAGGTATCCTTTAAAAATATAAGAGTACTTATACTCCGGAAAGATCTCGCCAAAGAACATTTCTTTTAAAATATTATTCGTCTCATCTCCTGGAAAATCTTCACGAATTCTCATGAAGATCTCAGGGAATTTCAGCCCCAGATTCGGCGATAGCTTAATAGCTTCCAGGGATGGATATCTGCCCATATCAAATTCCGATAAAAAGAGTAATACGTTTTCCGGATTTGATTCTACAATATTCTCTCTGTACATGTACAGGTCTACAGGACCGAGTCCGGCAAGACTTTTCACCTGCAGCTTGCTTGCAACAGAATCCACTGAAACATCATAAATAGCTCCGGTCTGACTTGATCCTACTGCCAGGAACTCGACTTCCTGATTTGATTTGAACTGATTGAAATTATCATAGAGAACTGAGCTCTGTCTCCAGCCAACTACTTCAGGATCAAGAGTGTGATTGTATATGTACCATGCCAGCGGATTCTCAAACAGAATTACTCTCATGATCATAACACAAGCCAACACCCGCACCGGCATCAGCCATGCTGGTTTATATTTTTTAACTACCTGATATAAAACAACTAACAATAAGATCTTAGCAACTATTATCAGTATAAAACTGAAGTCGATAACAGACAGTTTGTTGATTATCTGATCCATTCTACTTCTTTGATCTAATATTAAAATTGAAAATAAATAAACTGACGGGTACCGTACTCACCAAGGGCAATTATGCAAAAATAGATGCCAACGTATATCAAAGTGCGTGCATAAGCAGGAAAACGATCCAGAGTATTCTCAGATTTGAAACGAATCTGGAAATGCTGTATCAGTAACAGAGGAATCGCATAGAAGCAGAGCAGCAGGAAGTAATATTTCGTTGCAGGCGTGATCGTCATAAAATTGAAGAATATGCTGTACGTGAAATTGAGTATCTGATCGATCGAATTAGCTCTGAATATCAGCCATCCAAAACAGGTCACCTGGAACATGAATAGTACCTTAAAAGCGTGAACCCATGAATCAGGCAATGTATTCACCTTCAGGAAAGCACCCAGCTTTTTGAATTTCGGACTATAATAACGGTGCACCATTAATATGGATCCCTGATATATTCCCCAGATCACGAATGTCCATGCAGCACCGTGCCAGATCCCGCCCAGCAGCATGGTTAAAAACAGGTTCCGGTACAGCATCATCTCTCCACCTCTGTTACCTCCCAGGGGTATATAGAGGTAATCCCGCAGCCAGCTGGACAGACTGATATGCCAGTTATGCCAGAAGTTCTGTGGGTTGGTTACAAAATAGGGAAACAGAAAATTGGTACGGAGGGTAAATCCCATCAGAGCACCAACTCCTATCGCTATTGAAGAATAACCGGCAAAATCACCAAATATCTGGAAAGCAAATGCATAAATACCGAAGAGCGCCTCTCCTCCGGCGATCACTTCATCTGTTGCGAATACACGATCTACCACAAATGCCAGGTTATCAGCGATAAATATCTTCAGATAAAATCCCCATGCGATCATCCATATACCGTTACGAACCATCTCTTTACTTATGATTCGCTTCGTCTGGATCTGGGGAAGTAAATTTTTAGCACGCTCGATGGGGCCGGCTACCAGCTGGGGAAAGAAGGATACAAAAAGAGCAAAATTCAGAATATTACGTTCAGGCTCTATTTCCTTTCGGTAGATATCAATGGTATAGCTCATCGTCTGAAAGGTATAGAATGAGATCCCAACTGGTAATATAATGTTCAGCGTCAGGTCATCCGGTTGCCAGCCGAATACAGAGGTTAGCTCAACCAGGTTTTCCGTAAAAAAGTTATAGTATTTAAAGAAACCCAGTACCGCCAGATTTACTACCATACTTACAGCAACAAAAAATTTCTTCTTGTCTTTGCTGTCTCTGACCTGAATTCCGCAATAGTAATCAACGATCGTACTCAGCAGGATCAGAGATATGAACCTCCAGTCCCAGGTCATATAAAAGATATAGCTTGCAACCAGAAGCAGGATATTCTGCCCTCTGTGCTGCAAATTTCGATAAGCCACGTAAACTATTATAAAAAATATTACGAAGGTGAGTGAATTAAACAACATCTGCAGTAACCCGAATAAATTGCCGTTTTTTAATCTGGTTTTGGCAATTACCGTGCCAATATGAGGATCATTATGATATCACAGATTATCATTCACTGGAGAGCTTGTGGCTCGAATTGATTAGTAAGAAATTACCTGATAACCCTTGCCTGATGAGAAAAAAATACCCATTCCTGATCACACCTGTGTCAATCAATACCACAACCATTTGCAAATAAAGACCTTCTCAGAAAAAATATTTCACTACATTTCTTTTGCAATAATAATATGATATCATTGCTTTAAATCTGATTTTTGTTCAGTTCGGGGGAACAAGTAATGCTTTTTTATGGTAACAATGATCTCCAACTATTTAATCAGACTAACAGAAAGATGAGATCGCTAATCAGAATAATGCCCTTACTATTTTTAGTATTTATATCCTGTTCTCTTGTTTCTCCTAGTGAAAATGATGAGAATGTCATTCCCGCCGTTGAGGTCTTCAGCAGCTATAATGTTGCTTCAGAGTCAGATGCCATCACATTGAATGCTACTGCTGAAGCCGTGACTGGTATATCAACTATCCGTATATATGTTGATTCATCAATCGTGGAAGAGTGCAACAACTCCGATGAGTGTAGCTTTGTAAGCAGTAATTTTGAAGTAGGCGAACATAGCTATTTTGCAACAGCAGTTGAGTCCTCCGATAAAAGGAATATGTCCAGAACTGAAACGAAATCATTCACCGTTCAGCCTAATGGAACCATCCCAACTATAAGTGCCAGTGTCAGCAAGATCGAATCTTATGAAGGACAGAACATTACTTTTTCGGCCTCTGCTGATGATGATAATGGAATTGCAGAAATCAACCTTATCGTTAATTCGACGGTATTAAAGACCTGCAATAACACCAATACCTGTTCCTTTACAACGAATTCAATGCAGACCGGTGAAAGAACATTCTATGCCGAAGCTTATGATGCCTCATCCGCCAGTAACAGAGGGGAAAGTGAACGAATCGAGTTTACCGTCAAAGAAACACCTCCTCCTTCTTCCAGCGAGCTCCGTATAATGCCTCTGGGCGACTCCATTACTGAGGCGCACGGTTACCGTGTACACCTCTGGGATCTGATGGAAGCGGAAAATTATGTAGTAGATTATGTAGGCTCAAGAAACTCTCCAAACCCGGCTATCCCAGATACAGATCATGAAGGCCATGGGGGATGGTATATTGGTAATATCCGTGATGCAGTAAATGATTGGCTCGCAGAATTCAGGCCAAATATTGTACTGCTTATGATCGGTACAAACGACACTGCATGGTGGAGTCCCAGAACCGGTGCTGAAATTGCAGATTCACATGACAGGCTGGTAGGTCAGATCCTGGATCAAAGCCCCGCAAATACCTGGGTTGTTGTTTCTACCATACCACCACAAAGTTCTGAAATTATTCAACCTAATAATGTGGACAGAGCGGTTCTTACTGCAGACTACAACAGAGAAATGAAGATCAGGATGGAAAACAGGATCTCGAATAATGATAATGTCGTTCTTGTAGATACCTTTTCTGACATGGATTTACAGGTTCATGTTGGGCGCGACGGAATCCATCCAAGCAGTGAAGGCTATAAATTGATCGCTGAAAATTATCTCCATGGGATAATGACTGTACTGGACAATAATTAATGATATAGTAAGCGGTTAACACAAACAGTTATTAAGACCCGGATTATTATATCCGGGTTTTTTTATCCCGGACAAATGATCAAATATGGTAATTATAAGCCATACTGATCCCACGTCGCTGAAGATCCCTGCATTTTAGCCTTCGAAAGAGAATCCCTTTCTCTCAGCCACTGACTTCTCTTTCGATCAGTTCAATAAGCTCTTTTGCCTTTTCTTTTGCATTCAAACACCATACGATATGATAGTTCACTTCCAGAGCCATATACCTGAGATGATGCTCTGCATCCTTCTTACCCTTTATCAGCCCAAATGGATCCTGAAGGTCCGTCGTATCAAGGGTAAAAATACCATATTGGTCTCTGAAAAAACGGGTTGTCTCATTAGCCCACTCCTCATGCTCTTCAATCGCATATCCCTCCAGACGCTGTTCAAGATATCGATAATACGCAGCTATCTTCTGCTTTAACACCTTATTATGTATTCTGGAATATGATCCGGTAGAATAAAGCTCATTGATCACCGATTTATTAAAAGAACCGGTCCCGAACCCCCTCCCGATCATAGAAAAAACAAGATCCGTGAATTCCCGGTTGAGAGTATCCGGATATGGTCCTTCCCAGCTGCTTTGCCTGCCATCATTTGCACTCACATCAGCCCAGGGAAAGTCCGTAAACTTTTTAGTATTCAGGTCAGCATTCCTGAGGATATAGAAGATACCGTAGAGGCGTAATTTGTTAAAAGATGCGGCAGACTCCAGCGACCTTATATCATCATTCAAGGTACCTTTCAGATTGGTCAGATAGTTGACTACTTCAGTATCATGCTGTCGCTGTTCATTCCAGTTATTAACCTGAAGAGCGATCAGTATCCCGATCACTACCAGAAATATTTCCCCTATTGCATAGATCAAATACTTTCGGGTTTGACCTGACCGCAGCAATTTCTCCCGTAGCTTTTTAAATATCGTAACCATATAAATTGCTCCTCATTATTGACAAATAAGAGTAACTATATGAATATGATATAAAGACCGGACCAACCTATGACATGCATGTACTTCTGACTTCAACCGAATAACGAACCTGTCAAATCCTTATCTTTGATCCGAATTAAACAGACTTTCATCAATGACCTATCTCTCTACAGAGAACTTATCTAAACAGTACGGACTCAAACCCTTGTTCGAAGGACTTACTTTTGGTCTTTCACGGGGCGACAAAACAGCTCTTATTGCTCCGAATGGTGCCGGGAAATCCACATTACTTAGAATTCTGGCAGGGAAAGAAGTTCCCGACGATGGTAAGGTCATGATCCGGAACGGGATCAAAGTCGATATGCTGGAGCAGGAACCAGAACTGGATGATCACCTCACCATAAGCGAATACATTGCTCACGGCGACAATGATATGGTGGAACTGGTAAAGGCTTACGACCGGGCGGTTGCCGCACAGGCGGAAAATTATAATGCAAAAACACAGGAAGCTTTTGATAAGGCGCTTGCTGCTATGGATGCAGCCAATGCATGGGATTATGAACAGCGGCTACATCAGATACTCGGGGTTCTGAATATTCATGATCTGGATCAGAAGATCTCGGATCTGTCAGGGGGTCAGCGCAAGAGGGTCGCTCTGGCTTTTGTATTACTCGATGAGCCGGACCTGCTCATCCTGGATGAGCCCACCAACCACCTGGATGTGGATATGATCGAGTGGCTGGAAGACTATCTTTCCAAAAGCAATCTGACCCTGCTTATGGTCACTCACGACCGTTATTTTCTGGACCGGGTATGTGATCATATCCTGGAGATGGCCGATAATCAGCTGTACCACCATAAGGGAAATTACGATTATTACCTTCAAAAGAGAGCTGAGAGAGAAGAGATCCATGCCACAGAGGTCGCAAAAGCCGGCAAAAAAGCGAAGAAAGAACTGGAATGGATGCGCCGGCAGCCCAAAGCCCGTACCACCAAATCAAAATCAAGGATAGATGCTTATTACGAGACGGAGAAAAAAGCTAAATCCGGAAAAGTACAGCAGGAGATCACACTGGATGTAAGTGTTTCCCGTATCGGCGGACAGGTTCTGGAATTTAAGCAGGTTACCAAAAAGTTCGGCGACATTACCATTTTAGAGAACTTTGACTACTCTTTTAATAAAGGGGAAAAGATCGGGATCATCGGAAAGAACGGGGTTGGCAAATCCACCTTTCTGAAACTGATCACCGGGGAAGAAAAAGCTGACTCAGGTGAGATTCTGTCTGGCCAGACCATCATTTACGGGCATTACCGGCAATCCGGCATCGAGATCAAAGAAAATGAACGGGTGATCGATGTGATCAAAGAAGTGGCTGAGGTCATCGAACTCTCAAATGGAGATACTATAAGTGCTTCCAAGTTTCTGGAGCATTTTATGTTCGACCCGAAAGTACAATACACTCCGGTTGCCAAGCTTAGCGGAGGTGAAAAACGGCGACTTGGTTTAATGATGGTCCTTATTAAAAATCCAAACTTCCTGATCCTGGACGAACCCACCAACGACCTTGACCTTCTCACCCTGGAAAAACTCGAGAGTTTTCTGGCTGAGTACGGAGGCTGCCTGATCATTGTATCCCACGACCGTTATTTTATGGACAGCCTGGTGGATCATTATTTCGTATTCGAAGGAGAAGGAGTGATCCGGGATTTCAACGGTACTTATCTGGAATACCGGGAAATTCAAAAACAGGAAGAAAAAGAAGCCGAAGCTGCGGAGGAAAAAAAGAAACAAACGTCTTCTCCGAAAAGCGCAGACCAGTCTGAAGATCAGGACAAGAAAAAGCTCAGCTACACAGAAAAAAAAGAATTCAATGCCCTGGAAAAAGAGATCGCAAAGCTTGAACAGAAGAAACTGGGTCTGGAAAGATCTTTGAGTGCTACCGGCAACAGTGCTGATCAGATCCGTGAATTATCCGAAGAATATGCGGAAGTCAAACAGGAACTGGATGATAAGGAAATGATCTGGCTGGAAATGGCTGAAAGGAGCTGAGTTGCAATTCACCGCCAGATCGATGATCCGATTTGTAAAGTCTTCCTATTCAGGTCTATTATACATATTTACCTAAGGTATCCTCTCGGGAAATTTTAAGTTATTGATCAAAACGAAAGCAGAACGATACCTGCATAACTGATCACTGCCAGTGTACCTGCAAGAATTGCCAGTGGAAACTGTGTCTGCACATGATCCATCAGATCACATCCCGTACTGAGTGATGACAAAATGGTCGTATCAGAAATGGGCGAACACTGGTCCCCGAAGACCGAGCCGCCGATCACCGCAGAAAAACAAAGGGTAAGAAAGAAGGGATCCGGAATTACGGCCCATGCCAGCGGAATGGCTACAGGAAATACCACTGCATAAGTCCCCCAGGAAGTCCCGGTTGAAAAAGCAATGAGCATACACAGAATCATGAGCAGTCCGGGCAGCAAAAACGGAGGGATCACATCACCGGCCAGTTCTACCACATAGGGTGCTGTCCCAACGGCATCTGCCACGGACTTCAGCGTTACCGCCAGTGCCAGAATGATCGCACCAATGGTCACCCCTTTACAGCCATCTACAAATCCATCCACTACCTGACGGAGGGTCATCCCTTTGGCCAGTGCGATCCCGAAACCAACCAGGACAGCCAGTACAAATGCTTCAGCAACCAGCAGTACCGAATCTTCGCCCAGATCCATAATAAAATAAGTGATCACATAAGGGATGATCGCAACTCCCAGCAAAGTACCGATCGGACCAAAAAAGTCGATCAATCCCGGCTTATAACCCTCCGGAACTTTGTTCTTTGTAAGTTCTTCTGCGGCCATCGGGGTTGAACCCTGACGATCCAGTCCCTCGCCGGCTCTTGCTCTTTTAATAGCTGCCCTCATTTTTTTACCGGGTACAAAAGGAAATTTATCCCAGGCAAAGATCAGTGTGATCAGGATCGCAAAGATCGCATAAAAGTTATAAGGTAATGCAGAAAAGAAGAAAGCAATACTCTGCTGAGTGGTCTCAAACAGTGGCAGCGTTCCAATCACAAGTCCACCTACGTAAAACGGCCATACATTGAACGGGATCAGGGTAGCTGCCGGAGAAGCAGTCGAATCCACCATATAAGATAGTTCCTCATGCGAAACCCGGTGCTTATCAGCAACAGGTCGAACCGTTGCTCCGGTTAGTACGGTAGAAATGGTTCCTCCCTGATGAAAGATCAGTCCCATCATCCAGGTAAAGAACTTGGCACTCTGCGGCCCCCGTACCATTTTCTTACTGGCCCATACGGCAAACTTTTCTGCTCCGCCGGTACGGGTCCAGATACCTATCAGTCCCCCAAGTGCCCACAGATACACCAGAATGATGAGTGCAAAACTTTCAGTCCCTACTGAGGGGATCAGAAACTCCTGAACGATATTCAGTTTTCCCGATATCACTCCTCCCAGGCAGATCCCTAAAAACAAGGAACTGACCACTTCCCGGGTATAAAAGGCCAGCACGATCGCCACCAGCGGAGGCATGACAGACCATAAGCCGTAGTGACCATTCTGTTCCGGAAATATCTGGTTCATTCCGGCATAAACGCCGGCTATGATCAATACCAGAAAGGCCCCGGTTCCGATCTTTCTTCGGGTATCGGGATCTCCCCATTTTTTCTTCGTTCCGGCAAAATCGTTTGACATATCGTATCAGATGCAGTTATAAATGAATGCCTCCTAATTAAGAATATATTCCTGAGGATTAAAAATCGAATGAGCCCGGGCTGAATATCCGGTTTACACTACATATTTTCTCCATATTTCAATGATATCCTTCATTCTGTTTGACACTTATGCTCATTTCGAATATCTGCCACAGGCGAACTAATTTATAACTGGACGGTAATTTTTAGTGATATCCCCCACAACAGATTTTCAGCTATAACTATGTTTATCAGTCTTTTTTATATAAGTATCTGCATTTGTTAGTGATGATCTAGAATTGTAATTTTATAGTCTAACATTGAAGGACATATGCTTAAGAGTTTCGGAAAAAGATCAAAAAAGATGGGTCTGATTACAGGGGGGAAAGGAGCATTAATCCGTTACGCATACACAGAATTACCTTTCCAGATTTCCTTGACGGTATTGTTCACCCTCATCTTATCTGTCAACATCCAGCAAAAGGTGCGTGCTCAGGTCCCAGTTGAAAGTGATACGGTACACCCAAGGTTATACTTAGATCAAACTCCCCGTCATGAGATGAGTGTTGCTTTTGATATTAAAAAACAGGCTTTTTATGTCTACAGTTACAATACTAATATTCTGGCCCGCATAAACAAATTTAAGCAACCGGACACCATCGGCGTGATGCCGGATTCGCCGGCAGGGTATAACATAGAAGTCAATTCAGATGCTTCTTCCGTGTTGATATGGGACACAGGCGGAGGAAGAGTATTTGAATATCAAATTGATCAGGATACTTTATGCAGGATCGATAATTCATTTGAGCAAAAAGCTTTCTATAATCACGCCCCTGTTTTAACACCGGATGACCGGATCTGGTTTATGGGTGGATATGGTTTCTTTACAGAAAAAAATCTGCTGATATATTATGACAAGGATCTGCAGGAATGGCTTGAATATGAAGTTGATGGCTACCAACCTCCGGAGGATTCCAAAGGCTACCTTTTTTATGTGGATGATGAATTGGCCTTCTATTATTTCGACTGGATCGAGAATTATGAGACACAAGATGGTCCTTTAATTAATGTGTATCATTTCGACATAGATAAAAGAAACTGGACTAAACGATCCGTATTTAAAGTACCTGAAGAATTCATTTTTGATGTTGAAAGTAACCGGTATCGGTTTCATTCAACCGGAACACATAAATACGACCCAGACGACCGGCTTCTGATGCTGGAAAATATTCTCTCCTACGATATTGCGAATGATCAGATGATATTTTTTGACCGATCCAAATACGATGATTCGGTTTTCAGCGGAACTCACTTTTATAATACAGGGGCCGGTCACTGGTATTTCCTCAGCTATCATCCCACAAATACTCCCTACCTGGATGCATATGCCTTCACCTACGATGGCCTGCCGGCTGAAGCACTGGTAAGAGTGGACCCGGAGTCATGGTATTCCAGACCCTGGTTCACATATCTGATAGGATTATTCGGGGCCTTCATGCTGGGCATGTTCGGATACATCTTTCTGAAAAATAAAGCCGTTCCGGGAAGTAAAGAACCCATTAATCTCAGGATCAACGAAGGCAATGTTGACCTGATGGCGAAGGGCAAGAAGATCATAGTAACTGATCCTTCAGAGAAAGAAATGTGGAAACTCGTACATGAATTACTGCTGGATGATCAGCATGCCATTTCAATGTCTGATGCCGATGAACGATTATTCGGAAATCATGTACCTATATCTCAGAGGTCCAGAAGCAGAAAAAAACTTATCGATACCGTTCACAACAAAACCGGCTGTGAATTCCTTAGCATACGGCGTGACGACGTAGACAAGCGCTTCAAAGTACTCACTATCGATCCGAAGTGCTTCAATACCGACTCCTGATCTGTTAACTCTTGGGTTGGAATTTTATTAACGTTAAGAACGGTTTAATAACTAGTCACTAACTACAAAGTTAAATTCCAAAGAAGGACAATGAAATACTTAGTTAATATGCTCCTGGTTGCTGCTTTATTTACAGCATGCACCGGAACTGAAAATGAAATGAATGGTATGGCTGATGATGGGTCTTCTGTCATGGGTGAAGAAATTAGCTATACAGCAGATACCCTGACCATGAATGGTTATATCGCTTATGACAATTCCACGTCAGAAAAGCGCCCCGGAATTCTGGTAGTTCATGAATGGTGGGGACATGATGAATATGCCCGGCACCGTGCCGACATGCTCGCTGAACTTGGATATGTTGCTTTAGCGGTTGACATGTACGGCAACGGAAAGCAGGCTGCGCATCCTGAAGATGCAATGGCCTTTTCCGGTAATGTAATGAGCAACTTTGAAAATGCTAAAGCTCGTTTTAATGCAGCACTGGAAACTTTAAAAGCCAATCCTAATGTGGATACGGAAAAGATCGGTGCGATCGGATATTGCTTTGGCGGATCTGTGATCCTGTCTATGGCGAATGCCGGTCTCGATCTGGATGGAGTAGCAGCTTTCCATGCAGGTCTTCAGTTACCACAGATGCCTGCTGAGGGAATGACTTCCAGGATCCTGATCCTGAATGGCGCCGAAGATCAGTTCGTAACAGATGAACAGGTGGAAAATCTCACCGGAGCCCTTGAAAGCATTAACGCTGATTATCAGTACATTAACTATGAGGGGGTTATGCATTCCTTCACGAATCCGGGTGCTGACTCATTAGGTGCAAAGTTTCAGTTACCACTTGCTTATGATGCCGAAGCAGACAGTCTGAGCTGGGAAGAGATGAAGAGTTTCTTCGATCAGACCTTTGCTGACAAAAGCATGTGATAGGTATGTGAAGAAATACTGTTATTAAATTATACAGGGCTGTCCACACGGGCAGCCTTTTTTATGACCCATACCCTTTACTGACCCTCTCAGTGGTCTTCCTTATTAACCCAGATCAGTACCGGAACATGTGCCTGCATCGGTACTTTCGAAGCTATACTGTTATCCAGTAACCGCCGGAATGAAGATTTTTTATTTCTGGTAAGAGTAAGGAGAGAACAGGGTTCATTCTCAAGATACTGGCCGATTCCTTCAATAAAATCGTCACCGTAGATATCTTCAAAACTTAACTCAAAGTTTCCCAGGGTATCTTTTACTTTTTGTTCAAAACCCAGAAACATGATCTCATTCTGTAGCTCCTGCTCCTCATCAACATGAACAATATGCATAGTACTTTTGAAATGAGTGGCCAGGTCAGACAAAAATTTTACGGCATCAATATCTCCCGAATTATAATCGGTTGCCAGTACCAGGTCATTCCATTCAATTTCCGAAATATCATAAGGTACGCTGATCACGGGTACCTCGGAGAACTGCATCAGGTCTGACACAACACTCCCCAGATATTTATGCCCCTCAGCCCCCCCTTTTGAAGTTAGAATGATCAGATCTGCCCCAAATTCATTGCTTTTTCTGATCATTTCACTAACCACGTGTCCAAAACTCATGGCATAGTCGATCTTCAGCTTACTGTACTTGTTGGTCTTTCGTATCTGCGAGATCTTTTCCTCCATCCAGGTATGAGCATATTCCTGCATGTTCGTTTTATAGTCTTCAACCTGAGAGGCAAAGCCATAAGGTATTCTCATTACGTTGAACAAAAGGATCTCAGCATTGAATTCAGCAGCCATTTCCAGAGCATAGTTCAAACCTGCTTCTGAATTTGGTGAAAAGTCCGTGGGAACCAGAATTTTTTTAAACAGACTCATAATCGTACCTCCCGTATTTAAAATGAATTAACACATTATAAATGAAGATTTGATGCAGACACCTCCCCGTCAACAGGCTCCCATCGCAGAATTTCAAACTTCCGGTATCGCATACAGACTCTTAATAAATATATCCCTACTTTCACTGCATGAGTAAAACGAAATTATTATTTGTGATCGGCACAAGGCCTGAAGCGATTAAACTGGCTCCGGTCATACGCGCACTCAGGTTCCATTCTGATTACTTCGAGACCAGGATCTGTGCTACTGCTCAGCATCGTGAAATGCTGGATCAGGTTATGAATTTTTTTGATTTACGCGCTGATTTCGATCTTGACCTCATGGTGCCCGGTCAGGATCTTTTTGGGCTAACCAACCGGATCTTACGGGGGCTTCAGAGTGTGATCCCGAAAATAAAACCGGACTGGGTTGTCGTTCAGGGCGATACCACTACTTCTTTTGCAGCCTCATTAGCTGCATTTTACAGTAAAGTACCGGTTGCTCATGTTGAAGCAGGGCTCAGAACTTTTGATAAGTCCTCCCCTTATCCCGAGGAAATGAACCGCCAACTTATCTCCAGAATCGCAGATCTCCATTTCGCACCTACTGAAAATAACCGGGAAAACCTGGTTAAAGAAAATATCGATGAACGCAAGATATATGTCACCGGGAATACGGTAATAGATGCATTATTGCACTGCAGGGATAAAGCCGATCACTCACACTCCACCGGCATGCGGCATTTACGAGAGATACTGGACGATGATAAAAAACTCATTCTCATTACCGGTCATCGCAGAGAAAATTTTGGCAGGGGTTTTGAACAGATCTGCGATGCTTTATACCGGCTCGCAATGCGTGATGATATACAGATCATTTATCCTGTACACCTTAATCCTAATGTTCAGCAACCGGTATTTGACCGATTGGGAGATGTTGAAAATATCCATCTAATAGAGCCGCTGGATTATCCGTCTTTTGTCTGGTTAATGGATAAATCACATCTGGTTCTGACTGATAGTGGCGGTATTCAGGAAGAAGCTCCAAGTCTTGGCAAACCGGTTATTGTAATGCGCGAAATAACAGAGAGAACCGAAGCAGTGGAAGCAGGTACTGTTTTGTTAGCTGGTACCGATACCGAAAAGATCGTTTCTGAAACCACTAAGCTTCTGGATGATGATGATCTGTATCAGGCTATGAGCAAGCGGGTAAATCCATACGGAGACGGAAATGCTTCAGATAAAATCGTCAAAGCTTTCAGGGAAATTTCCATCGTATAATACTTCCGGTGCCGTCACAGCACCGGAAGCTAGCATCTTATTTCACCAGCATCATTTTTCGCACAAATCTCTGGTCAGCAACCCTTAATTCATACAGGTAGATACCACTGGATAGTCTGTGTGCACTGAAGGGCACCGTATAATTTCCGGGTCCCTGAAACTCATCTACCGGCCTTGCCACTTTCTGCCCGAGGGCATTGTATATGGTAATACTCACCTTACCGGCTCGGTGGGTCCGGTAACTGATATTCGTCAGAGGGTTGAATGGATTCGGGTAATTAGGCAGTAACTCGGTAGATTCCGGCAACCCGCTTTCTTCCTCATTACCAGTAGTTTTTCCTAATTCCATTATTACATCACGGATATCATGCTGAATATCTTCACTGCTTACCAAAGCCAGTTTTTTTAAGAATAAACTGCCCTCTTTTTCCCTGTTTTCTTTTGCCTTTAATCCAAGGGTCAACACTTTACTTCCCATTACTCCCTTATAGGATCCCTTATACACTCCTGCACTCGATACAAGATCACCTCTTACCGAATCAAAGCTCAGCAAACTTCCTTTATCCGCCCATTCTTGCATCCATACCGGATACTCCACATCAGCCTCGAGTGAAAGATCCTGAATCCCTTTGATTTCAAATTCAGCAGCATATCCGCTCATCGGTTTCTTATTCTTCAGACGTAAAACCACTTTGATCTCTTCCCCTTTTTTCATCCTTGGTATGATAATTTCAGCTAAGTATTCATCCTTTATTTTACCCGCAGTTCTTGAATCACCGAAATTCAGTCCTATTGGTTTCAGATCATTCTGATCTATACTTCCGCTCCCGTCAGCATCCGCATAGGTGGCTGCTTCCGGTATCCATGCTTCTGTTTCCCTGGCTTGCCAGTTAATACCAGGATATACCGGCAGCGGTCCCTGACTTAGCCACCAGATTCCCAGCGGGAGCACGTCTGCGGCATCTACTACAGAATTATTGTCAGTATCACCAGGCCAAACTGTAACTCTGGAGGCATTCGGGTTAATTCCGGTGATCCTGATATCATCGATCCTGTTCGTACCGGTTGATGAGACCCCATCCGTATCATCCACCCGAAAACCAGAGGTCTGCAACCATCTTAGGTATAGAACAGGTTGATTATTGACAGCTGCAGGCAAATTCAGCTCATTGATCAGCCCGGAACTGAAATTATCGTTTCGAACAGTAATGGACCCTCCGTTTACATCGGTCCAGCTCAGTGAGTCTGTACTAAACTGTAGCTGGAAATCCCGCGGCCCGGTATTAGATCCCATCTGAGCAGACGAGATTTGAATGGATTCAAAATTAAGTGTGGAAACTTTTATCAGCCAGTATTTTGTATTCTCTGCAAAGTCATTCCAGCCATTGGAATTTGCAGAAAACCCGGTAACACCGGCCGAAAAGCCGGACAACGAAGCTCCGAAAAGTTCAAGTTCCTGTCCCTGATTATCCGGGATCGCTGTGGATGTATGCAGCTCCTCGTTATTAAAGTCCCATTCTGCCAGCACATATCGGTAAGGGCCTCTTTCCTGAATTTCAAGTTCGGCAGAGGGTGAATTGACCGGATCCCAGAAGCCGGCGACTCCCCCGTAATGAAAGTTACCGCTTTGATCAAGATCTGATCTCAGAGCCACTGAGTAGATTCCTACCGCTCTTCCAAAAGCGATCTCACCAGAATAAATAAAACGATCACCATTGACCTGGTCAAAATCCAGAAGTACCCAGCTGGATTCTTCCCATCCTGCCGGGTCAGTATTTTCTGGTCGAACTCCTGCCCAGACTCTGATCCTGTCATTCTCTGAACCCTGATCGGTAACCCCACTGCTGAAAACCTGAGCATTGAGTATATAATTTTCACCTTCTGTCACACTGATCACAGGATCTCCGCTTATGCTCAGATCACCGATATCTTCCAGAACCGTAAACTCTACTGTTAATGAGGTTTGTGATTCAAGCACTTCCCCGTTGGAATCAGAAAACTGCAAATTATTCAGTACCAAATTTTGCAAACCCGGTGATGCAGTCCCTTTGATACGGAAATTAAGTTTTATCAGATCTCCTGAATCCGGTGCAGCTAGGGGTGTGGTACGGGTGGCGGATGCACCTAAAAGTCCGCTGCTTATGGCATTTGAAACACTCAGTCCTCCGGCAGTCAGTCCGACGGGCTCTTCACTAAGAAATTCCAAAGCATCAGCATCGTAACCTGCTTCCAGGGATATGAAATATGCATCCGCCAGATCCGATACCCCCAAAATAAAACTGATCTCCCCATTTACCCTTTGCTCAGTTACTGAAGCAATGGCTTTAAGTTCATAGGTCTGTGCCTGAATTAACGTTGATCCTATCACCGTCACGATCAAAAACAGCACTCCCCTTAGTCTCTCTTTTCTCATCTCTCTCCTTGAATTATGTTGGTATTTAATATGCAGAGCCATATTAAAGTCAATCCTTACAGGCATCGCAGTAATTGGATAGAGAAAAGAGACCTCGGACAGCGATTGGCGACTTGCCATCAGGGATTTACCTATAGAAACTGAAGCTAGATTTCATTAACCTCCCTTCACTGCCTTTCGGGGAAAACAAGCAATTAAATGACATAACCATGTTCAAGTATCTCTCCTACCTACTCGCCTTTGTGATTTATTTCACTTTTGATCCGGCCATTTCGGTAGCCCAGGACGATCCTGATGATGACCGATATAATACCGCCTGGAACAGCCTGGAATTCCGCAGCATTGGCCCGGCTTTTACTTCCGGACGTATCGCTGATTTTGCAGTAAACCCGGACGATATCAGTGAATTTTATGTTGCTACAGCTTCCGGAGGAGTCTGGAAGACCACTAACCGGGGGGTTTCATTAACCCCAGTATTTGATAGCCAGGGTTCCTATTCCATTGGTGTGGTTGAGATGGACCCAAACAATCATAATGTGGTGTGGGTCGGTACCGGGGAGAATAATAATCAGCGCAGTGTCGCTTATGGTGATGGAGTATATAAGACCATCGACGGAGGAAAGAGCTGGTCGCATATGGGCCTCAAAGATTCAGAACATATCGGGATGATCGCTATCGATCCCAGAGACTCTGATGTTGTTTATGTAGCCGCAACCGGGCCTCTATGGTCTGCCGGAGGTGACCGTGGTCTTTATAAAACTACTGATGGCGGTGAGAACTGGGAAAAGATCCTGGATATAAGCGAACATACAGGTATTCATGAAGTGCACCTGGATCCTCGCGACCCTGATCTCGTCTATGCAGTTGCTCACCAGCGCAGAAGAAGAGTTTTTACCTACATAAGCGGGGGACCTGAATCCGCTGTCTATAAATCTACGGATGCCGGTCAGAATTTCAGGAAGATCATGAAGGGCATGCCCGGCGGCGATATCGGGCGGATCGGTCTGGATATTTCCCCTGCAAACCCGGACGTGGTTTATGCAGTGGTTGAAGCCCAGCAGGGACGAAGTGGTTTCTACCGGTCCACCGATCGCGGAGAATCATGGGAAAAGCGCAGCAGCTATTCCGGCAGTGGAAATTACTATAATGAGGTAATTGCCGATCCGGTCGACCCAGACCTGGTTTATGTCATGAATACTTATGCCGGAGTATCCGAAGACGGAGGAAAGAATTTCAATAATGTGGGTGAGCTGAATAAGCATATTGATAATCATGCTCTGTGGATCAACCCTGACAACACAAACCATCTGCTGAATGGGAATGACGGTGGGGTCTATGAATCCTACGACCGTGGTAAAACCTGGCGATTCTACACCAATCTGCCGGTTACCCAGTTCTATAAAGTTGCTGTTGACAACGACTACCCATTCTATAATATCTATGGCGGAACTCAGGATAACTTCACCTTTGGTGGCCCTGCCAGGACTACCGAAACTACAGGCATCACCAACCGGCAGTGGGTAGTAACCGTACTGGGTGATGGGTTTGAACCGCATGTGGATCCTACAAACCCTGATATAGTATACAGTCAGTCTCAGTATGGTAACCTTAGACGCTTTGACCGGCAGAGTGGAGAAATACAGAATATTGTTCCACAGCCTCCTGCAGGAGACTATTCCTATAACTGGAACTGGGATTCACCTTTCTTCGTAAGTGTTCATGATAACAAAAGACTTTATTTTGCCTCCGACCGTGTTCACCGAAGTGATGATCGTGGGCAAAGCTGGACCGAAGTCAGCGGGGATCTTACCCGTCAGATCGACCGAAACCAGCTTAAAGTGATGGATAAGGTCTGGTCGATGGATGCCGTGGCTAAGAATGCTTCGACCACTCAATATGGAAATATCGTAGCACTGGCTGAATCGCCGCTGAACGAAGATGTACTGTTTGCCGGAACGGATGATGGTCTGATCCATGTAACCACAGACGGAGGAGAGAACTGGCGCCGGACCGACAACTTCCCGACTGTTCCGGAAATGACCTATGTAAACGAGATCGTTGCATCTGTTCATGATCCCAACGTTGTTTATGCGGCATTCAATAATCATAAGAATGGTGATTTTAAACCCTACCTGCTTAAGAGTATGGACCTTGGACGATCCTGGAGACCGATCACTAACAATCTGCCGGAACGCGGATCTATTTATGCGATCGCTGAAGATCCGGTAGAAGCCGGTCTGCTCTTTATTGGAACCGAATTCAGCATGTTCGCCAGTATCGATGGCGGTAATTACTGGGAGGAATTCAATCGTGGCTTACCTACAGTGGCGGTTAGAGATATCAATATTCAGGAACGTGAGAAAGATCTTGCACTGGCCACATTCGGGCGCGGTTTCTACATCATGGACGACTATTCTGCTCTTCGCGAATTCAGTCAGGAGGTACATGATAAAGAAGCCCACTTGTTCTCAGTACGGGATGCCTTCCAGTACCAGCCTTTCAGTCCGATCGCTGCCAGTAATACCATCTCCTGGCTGGGACCAAAAGGATTTCAGGGAGAAGACTATTACCTGGGTGAAAATCCTGAGTTTGGAGCTGCTTTCACTTATTACCTGAAAGACGGGTATAAGACCCTTGAAGACCAGCGTAAGGATGAAGAAAAAGAAAAACGGGATGACGGTGAAAACGTTTTCTACCCAAGTTACGAACAGATGAAAGCTGAAGCAGAAGAGGAAGCTCCGCTGCTGATCTTCACTATCAGAGATACGGATGGAGAAGTGGTGGATGAGATCAGAAGCAGTCCCCGTAAAGGTATTAACCGAATATACTGGGACCTTACCTATCCTGCAGTACAAGAGATCGATACCGATCTGGCCGATCCTTCAGAGAACCTGGAATCAGGAATTATGGTATTGCCGGGTGAATATACGGTTCAGCTCTCGAAGCATATAAACGGAGAAGTAACGGTACTTACCGAACCGGTATCCTTTAATGTGAAGTCACTGGATAACAGAACACTGCCTGCACAGGACCCTGAAGCAATGCTGGCTTTCCATAAAGAACTTATGCAGTTATCGAAATCTGCCAACAGTGCACGGAATGCCTGGAATGAGATCAACGAAAGACTTCAATACTATAAAGGAGCCGCAAGGATCACTGAAAGTGAGGAGCTGGAAAAAATGATCAGCGACCTGGAAGATAAGATGGAAGAAATTCAGACGACCATGTTTGGAGACCGGATCAAAAGTCGTCTGGAGATCGATCAGGCACCTTCTCTGAATTCCAGAATTAATACTGCCATCGGAGCAGGAATATCGGCCGGTTCTGATCCGACTGAAACCTCGAAGATGGTTAAAAATATTGCTGAGCAGGAACTCAGGCCGGTGATCGCTTCACTGAAGAAGATCATTGCCGAAGATATTCCTGCTTTTGATGCTTTACTGGATGAGCTAAATGCACCATGGACCCCGGGCCGGATCGTAGATCTGGATTGATCGGACCTCGAACGGCCGACTGCTGACGGGGTTTTGTGAACACTATGTGTTCTCAAAATCCCTGAACGGCGGCTGTATCGTCGGATCTTTGTCGAAAGGGATTAATCATCAGAAAAGTATGCACTGTAATGTGATCACAAAACGATTGCATTCTGGAAAGGCATTGAAACGTCAGTCTGAAGGGTGCAGGGAACGCACAGCGCACCCTTAGTCGGTCAGCGGTCTCCCATCGGTGAGCGGCGGTCGTCTGCATTCATGCGGACCAACATCTCATATGCTTCCAGCACGCCACTCGTTGCTTCCCCCACCTGATGCATGGCCGTATCCCGGGTCTTCTTTTGTGCATTCGATGGGGCAAAGGAATGTGCCACGATCTCAAGCCCTGGAATATCTCCGCTACTATCTCCAATGTAGGCGACTTCCGATAAGTCTGTTTCCAGGTGATCGCAAAGGTAGCGGATCCCTTCCCCTTTATTTGTGGTCTTCAGGATCACATTTACTGAAACATCCGTGTCGTGAACCTCGAAGAGATCATAATTCCGGTATACATGATCCTGTATCTCTTCTTTCATCTGTATGATCTTTCCCGGATCCGGATTGATAAGGCCGGCATCCGTGTGCTTTGTGAATTCAGCGATCGTACCCTCATAATTGACCAGTATGGTCTCATTCAGCCATTTCTTCATCTCAGCTATGGCAGCTTCAGCTTCGGGACTCAGTTTTGGGTTCCAGCTCAGTATATTACGTCGTACATCATACATTCCACCGCCGCTTTCAAATAAGAAGGGTATTTCAATACCGATCCACTGGGCTACAGCTTCGGCATAAGGCAGGGGCCTGCCGGTGCAGATTGTCAGCGCCGGAATGTGCTCTTCTTCCATACTCCGCCGATTCAACTCTTTGATACGGGATATTGCTTCCCAGTCAGGACTTTTAAACGGATGCGCAATACATCCGTCAATATCTGTGATGAATAGTTTGATCATAATTTTTTATTCATTCGGCCTTATTTTAACGGCCAAAATCATCTTCCAGACGAACAATATCGTCTTCATCAGAAGGATGATCTGCGTCCAGATGCTGCCATATTTCTGCGATCACACCCCAGTCATCCAGTCCGACCAGCCGGTGCCTCTCCCCTTTATGTAGGATCACCATATCATCGGAGAAATACCGCCTGACAGGTCCCTGATTATCATCCATACTCCTTACAATTCCGACCGGGCCTTCCAGTACTTTCCAGGTTTCGGCCCGCCGAAAATGGTACTGCCATGACAATCTTTTTTCAGGCGCTACCAACAGGATCTTCGGGCTGAGTTTCCCTGAAATATTGACCTCGTCCAGGGTAAGTCCGCTGAAATAAGTATCTATAAACTGCTGTGCCTGTCCTTCATCGATCACAAAGAAACCACCCCATGGACGATCCATATCTTCATTTTCGATCTTAAAACCCTGGGAGATCAGTTTTTCACGTATCTCCGAGGCTAGTTCTGTTTTAGCTTTCACTTGATGTTCTTTCATTTGGAGTACGATAGGTTGGGACTATGTAAGACATCGCCAGAAACAACAATGCTAATGCTCCCATCCACTGGTACTGGTTCTTGTAATCGGCAAATTCCTGACTGGAAAATTCACCTTTTTCTAATTCATCAACACGAGCTAAGAACGCGTCGATTCCGTCATTTCCTCTTTCAATCGCATAATAAGCACCGTTTCCACGATTAGCGATATCCCGCAGCTTCCCGCTTTGCAAACGGGTGGTTACTACTTTTCCATCACGATCTCTTTTATAACCGATGAGATCTCCGGTTCCGTTTTCATACAATGGGATAGTAGATCCTTCATCTGTGCCAATTCCCAGTGTATAAACGGATATATCATTATCGACAAGTTCACTCAGCGCATCCGCATAGGATTGCTCATGATCTTCACCATCTGAAATGATCAGAAGAACCCGGGCAGCATTCGTGTTATTATCTTCAAGAGACTGAAATGCAGTTAGTGCTGTTTCCATAGCCGGCTTAAAATCGGTGGCGGAACTGGGCATCTGATCAGTATCAGCAATATCCAGAAATAACTTCAGGGCAGAATAGTCCAGCGTCATAGGGCTTTGAAGATATGCTTCTCCGGTGAAAACGATCAGTCCCACCCTATCGCCTTTCAATCGTTCAATAAGTCGATTGATCTCAAATTTGGCTTTTTCAAGTCGGCTTGGGCGAACATCTTCTGCATTCATGCTGGCTGAAAGATCCAGTGCAATGAGCATATCAATTCCACGCCTTTTAACCTCTCTAACCTCTGTTCCGATCTTCGGTCCTGCCATAGCTACAATCATAAAAGCAAGACCGGTCAGCATAAACCCGGTACGCATACGTACTCCGGGCTTCCAGAATCCGATTCTGAGTTTAGAAAAAAGCTGTTCTCCGAAATACTCTTTCCGGCGAGCTTCCTGTTTCCGGCCTTTCCACCAGAAAAGGATACTTAGAGCCGGCATCAGCAACAGCAGCCACAATAAATGGATATTCTCAAAAACCATATGAATTTATTTCAACCGCTTAAAGTACGAATAGAGATCGATAATATTAAATGGATAAGAGCAGATAGTTAATGACTTTTTTGATCATTAAAAGTCTGAAAAAGCTAATCAGCTATTCTTTTATCGGGTTTTTTCCGACCAGTACCACTACCAGATCCATCACATTCGTGCCTGTTTGACCGGTCCGAACCAGCGTGTCCATCTCCTTATGAAACTCATAGGAATTAAAGTCGAGCAGGTAAGACTCCGGGTCCAGTTTCTTCTTTCTTGCTTGAAGAGTGGTATGAGAATTAATTATGGCTCCGGCAGCATCTGTTGACCCGTCTACACCATCAGTCCCAAAGCTTAAAAGTGAGATCGCATGCTGACCTTCCACTGAAAGGGCTGCGATCAGAGCCAGGTGCTGATTCCTTCCTCCCTTACCTTTTCCAATCACTTTAACCTGGCTTTCACCATTAAAGATCAGTGCAGCAGGCTTAGAGATCGGCTCATCTTTGCTCAAAATGGTGATCGCCTTACTGCAGATCATTTTACTTACTTCCGTGGCACTTCCTTCAAAATGCTCCGGATGTATATATGCATTATAATCAAGGCTTTTAAAATAATCGGCTACATTGTAGACCAGAGACTGCTGCCCGGAGATCACTCTGAAACTATGATCATAATTTTCATACTCACTGAAAGAAAGCACTGGTTCACATTCACCTCTTTTTCCCTTATTAAGATGCCTCCGGATCTGAGGTGACAAGTCATCCCATATCTCATACGTTCTTAAGACCGTAATGGCATCTTCATAGTCACTGTTATCCGGTACGGTCGGGCCGCTGCCTATAGTGGATGGGTTGTCTCCCGGCACATCGGATAGCATGAAGGACCATACTTTCAGGTCGCTCATCATTCTGGCCAGTTTTCCTCCTTTCACTTTAGAAAGATGCTTTCTGACTACATTCATTTCATGAATAGAAGCTCCGGAATTAAGCAGGTAATGGTACGCATCCTGCAGATCAGAGATCTCCAGATCATCTGCTGGCATACACATCAGGGAAGATGCTCCACCGGTAAATAATGCTACCACCTGGGCATTCGGGGGCATATTCCGGATCATATCCGTGATCTCATACGTTGCAGCCACAGAATCACGGTTTGGCAACGGGTGATAACCTTCAAATACCTGAATAAAATCCAGGCTGTAGTCCGGCTCCGGTGCGATCACAATTCCGTCTGCGATCTGCTCGGCAAAATAGTTCTCAACCTGCCTGGCCATATGGACCACCCCTTTCCCGGCTCCGATCACATAAACAGGGTCATAGGGATTCAATTCCACCAGTGAACGCTGCAGATTTACATCCACCAGATCTCCCAATGCTACCCCTATGGCTACCGATTCCAGTTCTTTCCTGTGCTTTTCAAAAATATCCATCTGCCCGTCTTTATTTGAATGGCAAAATACCAATTTCAGTCGCAAAACACAGCTCTTTGACCGAAGACCGCGGTCAGCCGTTTGCGGGCGTCGGTCCTTTAGCCGTAGCGCTGAAGATACCGGTCCAGCTTCACTTTTCGGCGGGTACTGTCGCTGGTCATGTAGCGTAGTTTCCCGAAGACCGGCCGTTCCTGCCAGGCACGGTCGAAGCGACCAAAGCACCAGAAGATCCCTGAGTATGAATTAGGGTCCCGCCCGTCCAGTGCATATTTGTTATTGAGCTCGATCATATATTCAAGAGCTGTTTCATAGTCCGGAGTCCATTCAATGATCTTCTTTCCCCATAGCATACGCAGGTAGTTATGCATGATCCCTTCTCGCCTGAGTTCGGTCTGAGCCGCATTCCAGATCTCATCATGCGTTTTGGACTGTTCGAACTCTTCCAGCGTGTATATATACTCGCGTTCATCATCACGGTGCTCATCCATCGTTTTATGCACCCAGTCCGGCAGCGTTTCAATTTTATCATAATCATCTACATGATGGGCATAGTGAAAACCGACTTCCCGCCAGGTGATCACTTCATCCATGAACGACTCAATATTCGGATCCCCATTAAAGAACCCGCTGTTTTTCCCGTTATTCGGAGTGATGTCAGTCAGATCCCAGCCCTCCGGCTGATGATCCAGCACCGCTTTAACGATCTCATATTCACTGATCTTGCCAAAGTGCAGCCAGGGACTCAGTCCGCTGCTGGCTGAAGCATCCGGATCATTACGCTGATCATCATAAAGTTCCAGTTTATGCTGAATGAATGCCCCCAGTTTTCCAAGCGCAGCTTCACGGGTTCCCAGCAGTTTTGCAGGCTTCACATTATGATCGATCGGAAATTTACGGATCGAACTTTCGATATCATTCAGATACTGATCACCCCGCGGATACTTTTGCTCAAATCCATCTGGCAGACTGATTTTATCATGATTGCTCAGGTCATCCAAAGGATCGGATACCGGCGGGTTTGTATATGCTTCGAGAAAGTGCTTCTGCATCACTTTTCTGAACAGATACGCCGAGTAAGGATCTTTGTCAGTCACACCCAGAGGAATGATCCCATTGGAATCAACGGTGATATAGGGAATGTCAATGCGCTCTCCGACTTTCCGGTTGTGCTCTTTGATGATAAATACCGGGTACTCATCCGAAATGATCAGCGCCGCTTTTTCAGCGAGATTATATATGAGGCCTTTGCCGGCACCTTTCTCCGGTTCTACATAGGGGTAATAATTTATTCCGTTTGAACCTGAAAAGTCCAGATGCTCTTTCATACCGTCCAGGATAAAGCTGTGGATGCGGTCGCTTGCCCATGGATAATCCACATTCAGACCTTCATATACCAGCAGCGGTTTGTCCAGTTTGTTAGCCCATGCGACTGCTAATTCCAGAGCATAATTATAATGAAAGCGCCGGTTCGCCTGCATCCAGTACAAGACATACTCCCCGTCTTTGTTGACCTCGTTATTGTTGCGCTTAAACTTCCGGTATGTGTTGATATTTTTCATGCTGATTTAACACTCAAAAAAATCAAATCGTTTAATTCAGCATAGTACCTTTTACATAGTACCGAGTACATTCTACCTATAGCTGAAATACGATCCCGGCCTCTAAAGCGATCAGCTCGAAGATGCTTTTCTGCTCGTTGAATGCCACTACGTCATCTATTACGATCAGATCTCCCTCCCGAAGGTAGCTGATCTCAGGACTCCTCAGATATTTACCATTCAGCACTAATGACATCATAAAACCCTGTCCCCCGATGTCTTCGATAACCCGGAATCTCAATCCCGCTCCCAGCCCGTAGCCCAGCTGCATCTCATCAAAAGATATAGCCTTAAAGGTGCCCACACTGCTTCGTATATAAGACTGAGTGTACATATAATTGAGTCCTCCCAGAATTTCCACATAGGGAGCCAGTCTTCGGTTTCGGGGACTGTCTAACCGGATCCCCAGATAAGGAAAAAAGATGTTATTAGTAACTCTGAGCCTGCCCCTGATATCGGTCCGTTCCGGGTAAGGCTGGTCGCTGCGGTTACTCCATCCGTAGTTGAAATAATTCAATCCTACTACGGTCCGGATCACTTTTACCGGGGGATGAAATGAAACTGCTAGGTTAAAGCCATAGATCCCGTGATCTATCCTCTCACCAAATTCCCCTGTGGGTACTCCGGAATTAAAGTTAAAATGGAGATCAAAGTGCTGTGCTGATGCAGCTCCAGAAGAAAGGATCACGATCAATAATAATGGTAGTATTCTCATACGGCTCAGCAAATTCGGGGTCCGCATAAGATGGTTACAATCGGATTAAAATGCTAAGTGCCTTTTGTCAGCTACTGGTTACTGAGATCGTTCCTGAACTGAAAAAAGTATTCTTTATTCAGATCAACCTCACCCACTGCTTCGAATTTTCCGCTTTCTCCATTGCTGTTCTTATACGAATTAAGTCTGCCTTCAAGATCTGACACAACATGCAGTAATAATGTGGACTGATCCTTCAGTTCAGCTACAACTTCATACTGATCCGTATCCATGGCATTCAGCTCTTCGAGAATTGGAGCAACCTGTTCAGGAGCTATATCTGAACTTGTACCAAGACCCGATATCAGCATTTTATTGGCTGCCGTAAAACCAATTTCTGTCAAATAGGATCTTGCCCCGTCTTTTACAGCTGCTCTACCGGCACTATTTACGGTATTTATAAAATTCACAGAGATCAGAAAAATTACTAATACGTGTGTAATCACAGAAAAAACAAGCATTCCCCCACCCACATAAAAGTACAGCGGTTTTTCAGCCTGACCGATAAATCTGGCCGTTTTCCGGAAAAAATAGGGTATCAGAATTAAGGTAAAGATCAGGGTAACGCAGGACAGAATGATCATGGGCCAGTATTCCTTTAACCGTACATCAGACCATACCGGTTCCCCACGGAATTCGTACATCATATTCATAATATCAATGGATGTGAGAAATTGAGCCGAAATCGTTGACAACACATAAGACAGGTCACCGATCAATCCGGTTATACTGATCTCCAGGGCAAAGATCCCCATACCCATCATACCGAGTGTCAGACTGAATAATAATAAGATGGCAATATCGAGTGTGATCACTTTTTTAGTTGATGCGTTCATAATCGACCCCCTCGCTTTTTAAACTACCCTGATATTGTAACAAGCCCGATTCACCATTGTGATTTAGGAACCCCGGATCCCTTCCTTCCGAAATTCTGCTGACCGCCAGTAATTTCACTTCATCATTTGAGCTTTGGTAATAAAAAAAGAAATTCTTTACACCATAAGCGTCAGGATCAGCTGGATCTATGCTGCCGTCCTCATTCAGCCTGTCACCCATATGCTCCTCAAATGCTTCATCTACAGGTAGATTTTGATCTAAATGGATCTTCAGCGACTGTAGCAGGTCGTTCTGAACCTGAATGCCGATCGTACCGGAATCTATTATATTCCGTACCCGTTGGTTGATCTCCCGCTGATTTTGTGATTTGAAGTACATAAGCCCGGACAATGCGATGCTCAGAGTGAATAACAATGTAATCGAAGTGATCGTAGTTATTCTCCGATAACTTTTCAGATCTTCTGTTTTTCTCAACAGGAAGAACAGAAAAATTCCGGCTCCACCGGTGGCCATGAAATAGCCAAGCCAGTATTTAAAAAAGTATGCTGGAACAGCATAAAGCATAATACACCCAAGAACTCCTGCGATCAGTAATTTCCAATCTTTCTTCATGGTCTTATGATTGTGTTAATATTACATATGTTTAGTTAATGTTATTTCAATGAGATAGGAAAGGTCTGTGTATGCACTAAAGACTTTGCATGGATGGGGGGACTTTTCTAAAGTCCTCACTTTGGTAAAGTCATTCTCAATCCTCATCACCATTTAATATCGGGTACTTAGTAAGAATTTGATCTGATCGATCTAAAGAATCGCTCCTTATTCGGGTCTACTTCAATGATCAGTTCCTTTTTCCCCTTTTCTCCGTTGATGTTCTCATAATTCGACTTATCAGACTCCTGATCGAGTACCAGGTGCAGGACCAGTGAACTGTCGCTGGCTTCCCGGTCAATGACCAGATCAAAACGATCCGTATCCATCTTTTCAATATCCTGAAGTCGCGGAGACAGATTCTCACCAAGGTTTCTGGCTAATTTATACTCTGAATCACTCTTCCCGCTAACATCATAGCGATAATTCATTACGAGTTCCTTGGCTGCCAGATATGCAGCATTAGCCAGATATTCTCGGGCCCGATCCATCTCCCTCGACTGATTTGCTGATTCCACAGTCTGGAATGAGGTTGTCACTGTACGCGGCAGTCCGATCATATTCCATCCAAGTACAAATACCATGAGTGTGGTACCGAAATAGTAAACTAAGTTACGCTTTCCGGACTTTAGAGCCTTCAGTGCTTTGATAAAGATATATGGCACCAACAAAAATGTGAAGATTAAACTACTTCCAACTGCGATCATATTTGGTATATAATGTTCCGTTAAAAACTCCGGAGTGAATGACGGATCGCCCGCGAACTTATTGATCGACGTTATTACGCTAATGCTTTTCACTACCACAGAAGGGTTAGGAATGACATACTTTTCCCAGGTCCCATTGAACTGATAGATACCATAATATTTTATTCCCATCATCAGCAGTCCGGACAGGATGATCAAAGATGCTATGATCCCTAAATCTAACCACAACTCTTTCCTAGTTAACTTTTTCATACTCCACGCCCCCATTGCTTAAAGTTCCCACATACTCTCCCATTCCGGTCTGACCGTCATAATTCTTAAAAGCAGGATCATTTCCTTTGGATACTTTTGTGACTGCAATGATCACCACAGTGTCCGCGTCCTTTATCTCATAGTGGTATGAGATGTTGTCTCCTTCTTTCTCCTGACTCGGTTTGATGGTCCCATTTTCATTGAGCTTATCTCCCATATAGGAACTGAATGCCTCACTTACGGTCATCTCATCTGAATCAGAAGATTTATAGTATTTGAGGGATTGAATCATATCGTTTTTTATCTGTACTCCAATGATCCCGGAATCGATGGTCTGCCTTATCTCTACAAGAATCTCATCCTGATATTCTGCCCGGAAATAATCATGCACTATATAACCACTACTAAAGATTATCAGCAGTATGATTCCTGTAGCAGCAACTTTATAGGTATGATCTAATTTTTCCTTATTTCTCTTTAGCAGAATCAGGGAAAAACTCACTGCCGAAATGAATGAAAGTATCAATGCCATCCACTGTGCATAAAAATATGCTGGCACTGCAAATAAAACGGAGGTAGTGACCACCCCGCCTGCCAGAATTTTCCATTGTTGCTTCATGATGTAAAGGTTTATTCCACTTTGATGGAAGTAAAGCAATTACATAGAGATAGGAAAGAGATAAATGTTACATTAACCAGATTAAGATGGGTGGAGACTTTTCCAAAGTCCCCACTTTGGAAAAGTCTTTCCGGGTTCACTCCTGTCGCTTTAGCCCGCTCAGAAAGTGCTCACTACTTTCCCATATGGCCTGCTTATCTTCTTCTTTCTTCTTATCAAACATGTTCACCATGAAATTAGACCTTCCGTTCTGACTGAAGGTCTCTCTTTGCTTGTCGATAAAATTCCAGTAGAGGTAATTAAAGGGACAGGCATTTTCTCCGGTCTTCTTGGTTATGCTGTATTCACAACTTCTGCAATAATTACTCATTTTGTTAATGTAGTTACCGCTGCTCACATAAGGTTTGGAAGCCAGTACTCCTCCGTCAGCAAAAGTTGACATCCCCAGTACATTCGGTAGTACCACCCATTCGTAAGCATCCACGTAGGCCAGGTGGAACCACCGGTTCAGCTCACGGGGATCTGTTTCAGTCAGGTTGCTGAAGTTACTCAGCACCATCAGTCTGGGTATATGATGGGAATACCCTCGTTCAATTACAGGCTTAAGGCACTCATTCATGCACTTCATCTTCGTTTCACCTGACCAGTATATCTCCGGCAATCCGTTCTCGAAACCAAAATGATTCGCGTTCCGTACTTCTGGCATCATCGCCTCATAATACACCCGGATATATTCTCTCCAGCCGATGATCTGCCGTATCAGTCCCTCTACTGAATTGATCCGGGCTTCTCCCTGATCATAAGCCTGCTGAGCCCGGTCACATACTTCCCTGGGAAGTATAAGTCCGTTATTCAGGTATAAGGACAAATGCGAATGAAAAAGGTCATATTCCCCCAGTGCCATAGCGTCCTCATAAGGACCAAACTCGTCCAGCCTATCTTCGATAAATTCGTTTAAACGGTATAGAGCCTGGCGTCTGGTTACGGCATAATGAAAATCTTCACTGCTTCCGAAATGATCGGAAAAATGATCGTTGATCATATCTACCACTTCCTTGGTTATCTCATCAGGCGTGGTTTTCGCAATCTCCGGGATAGGATGATCCTTGGGTAGTTTTTCACGGTTATCCTCATCATAATTCCACTCACCTCCGGCAGGCTCACCATTTTCCATCAGATAACCGGTTTTTTTGCGCATCTCCCGGTAGAAATACTCCATCAGCCAGCCATCGGCTACTTTTTCTTTGTATTCATCTGCATCAGCCAGAAAGAAACGGTTAGGGATCTCTTTCACCCGGCCATCGAACTTATCAGTCAGTGATCGCAATCTTTCCCGGCTGTCCCATTCGGAGGGACACATATATGTAAGTATAAGATCCGTTTTATGCAGCATACCTGATAGTTCTTCATCATAATGCTCTTTTCCGGAATGATAGAGAACCGGATATCCGGCTTCTGCACATTCCACAGCAAAATGTCTCATAGAGCTTAATAAGTAGATCAGCTTCTTTTTATGATAGGGAAGCGAGCGACCTTTCTTCTGAGATTCCACAAAGATCAGCAATGGTTTCTCGTCTCTGACCCAGGACGGAAAGGCCTCGAGGTTCAGCTGATCATGAAGTACAAAAACAGCTCTTTCATGATCATTCGGATCTGATCTTTTAATTAATTGATCTATCTCTTGTAAATATCTTCGTTGACTCATGTCATTATAATTCTAAATCAACCTTCTCTCGTTCCGGATCAGTGCCTACATAGAACAATTGTTTACAGCTCCCATTTCTAAAACAAATTCCATATTCTCAAAACTAAGGACTCATGACTCAAAGCTATTAAAATGATCATATCCATTATCGGCCCCGGGGAATCAGCCAGTGTATCTGATGAAGAGCATGCCTATGAAGCAGGAAAACTTGCAGCAGAACTGGGACATACTGTACTTACGGGCGGCAGAGCATCCGGAGTCATGGAAGCTGCACTTAAAGGTGCAAAAGAAGGAGGCGGCACCACGGTCGGTATCCTTCCAGGCAATGATACTTCCGAAGCGTCTGCTTTTGTTGATATCCCTATCATAACCGGCATGGGTCAGGCACGGAATCAGATGAATATTTTAACGGCCGACGCTATCATTGCCATTGGAATCGGTCCCGGCACTTTATCTGAGATCGCACTGGCAGTTAAAGAAAAGAAACCACTCATTCTATTCCGGCCAGCAGGAGACCTGCTTTCCCTCCTTAATAAATTTGAGCATGGACAACTCTTCGCAGCCGCCACTATTACCGATCTATCTGGAGTAATCAAGAATAAGATTACAGTACCTGAATCATAGATCAATTATGAGATCCAGTATTAAATACGCAAGTGCTTAATACCCGCCCGCATATGGGTATATGCAAGTCGCACTACCCAAAGTTCGTCAGCGGTCGTATGCGTTATACCGCTAAATTATTTTGCACCTCATCTGAATACTATTATATTAGTAGTAGCTTTATAGTAACCACAAAGATTATGAAAAAATCACTCACTCCTTTAGGAGAATCCGAAATGGAGATCCTCCATCATGTCTGGGAATTGGAAGAGGCAACAGTAGCAGAAGTAAAAGATAAGATCCTTGAATCAAGAAAGGTTGCTTATACCACGGTCATGACTATCATGAAGAACCTTTCCGACAAAGGTTATCTCAAATATCGCAAAGACGGCGCTACTTATGTTTACAGTCCTGCACAAAAGCCTGAAGATGTTCAGTTTGACCTCATCAACAGTATGATCAACAAGGTCTTCAAAGGGTCTACTTCCGCTTTGGTTCAGTCATTGGTGAATCACGAGAAGATGAATGACAAGGAACTTGACGAGATCAGGAAACTTATAGACGGAATGGAGGATTAGAATGAACCCTTCTCTCTATAATTTAATATATGATCTGGGTCAGCACAGCATGGAACACATATGGTTTCCGGTACTTATCTGGACCCTGTTTAGTTCCGTGGTTTACCTGGCACTTAAATATACCCGACAACTCGATCCATTATATCATTACCATCTACGGGCTGCCACGATCGTTGCCCTTCCGGTAGGAATTCTGGCTTCAGTATTGCTTCAGCATGGCTTCAGTGGGCTTAATGATTCAGCTGCGATCAACACTGCTTTGATCATAGTATCAAATCCCATACAAGCTGTGCCAATAACCAGCAGTGTGGGAACTGGGGCGTCTTTTTCGTTTCTGGAGCCCTCCCTTATGATCGGAATGGTGTCGATATTATTACTGGTGGTAGGAGTGCTGCTGGTTTTCAGACTGCTTTACGATCTGCATAATTTCAGAAAATTAACTCAGGGACTAAAGCTTCAACCGCTCGAAGATTTCGGAAAAAGATCTGACGATTATTCAGCCAGTCCGATAATGATCTCTTTTCACAATAATCCTTATGTCCCCTTTACCTATGGCTGGAGAACACCGATAGTGGTGCTTCCTGAACGACTTAAAGAGCACCCTGATAAGCTGGCCATGGCTCTTGAGCATGAACTGGTACACATTCAGCGAAAAGATTACCTGCTGCAAATGGTGCTTACTGTAATGGAAATGATCTTCTGGTTTCATCCGCTGGTCCGCATCACCAGTAATGAAATCGATATCTACAGAGAGATATCCTGCGATCAGCAGGTATTAAATGAGACCGGATACTCAGTTAAATCTTATGCAAACCTGTTGTTTGAACTGCTTCCTCTTAATACAGGTACAGGTCGGTTATCGGTTAGCATGGCTGTAAAGCAATCCACACTTAAGCAACGCATTAAAACTATGAAAACTCACAAACTACATCGTTCATCCATGAGACAAAGTGTACTTTTTTTAATGCTGATGGTATTTGGTATAACCTTCCCCATTGCCTGCTCTGAAATGAGAGGACCGGAATTATTAGACAGAGCAACTCTGGAACAAGCTACTTTACAACATAAAGGAGCAGTAATAGAGATCAATGGTAAAGAGGTAGTGGATCTCACAACTCAGTCTGCAGCGAGTACAAATGGAACAGGATCTCTTTATTTCAACGCTCAAGAATTCGGATCCTTTATGATAGCGTTACAACCTTTTCCGGGAGCAGAAAGAAACGGTCAGGTAGAGAACAATGAGGCCTCATTCCGGATCAACTCAATGGATGTTAAAATAAGATCCGAGATCCCTTTCATTACTAACCTGGATCGTGCAGATATATGGGTAGCTCATTCAACTCTGAAATCAAGGGTTTCTCACGGTACCTCGGGACTGATGAATATCGATACTTACATAAACGGTCAAGGTTCTTCAGGCTCCGTAGCATCAAGTGGTGAAGAAGATTTCTTTGTGGTGGTTGAAGAGATGCCCAAGCTTATCGGTGGCATAAAATCTATATCCAGTAAGATACAATATCCTGAATCAGCCCGAAGAGCAGGAATTGAAGGACGAGTAATCGTTCAGTTCATTGTTAATAAGAACGGAGATGTAGAAGATGCAGAAGTGGTGCGGGGCATTGGAGGCGGTGCAGACGAAGAAGCACTGCGCGTGATCCGGGATGCAAAATTTGAGCCCGGTGTCCAGCGTGGTCGTCCCGTAAGAGTTCAATTCTCTATGCCCGTTGTATTTAAGTTATCAGACGCTGATTTCGGATCAACCGCAGATACCCAATAACTTCCTCCCCAACTCACTATAGTTATTAGCGGAGCCTGAAAAGACTCCGCTTTTATTAATTGATCTATATTCCTGCCTTCTGCCTTCTGCCTTCTGCCTTCTGCCTTCTGCCTTCTGCCTTCTGCCTATAAAAATTTACATCAAATTATTTCGAAACTTATTTTCTTTCCCTCCGTATTCAGCCCGTGTAGCAATCCAAAATTATAAAAATTATATGCCTGCTAAATTAAGAAAATCAAGACGCGACAAGATGTTGGCCGGGGTTTGTGGCGGATTTGCCGAATATCTCGGATGGGACTCCACTATTGTCCGTATTCTATTCGCACTGCTGATGGTATCCAGTTTTGGTACCGGTGTACTCATCTATTTTATTCTTGCCATAGTGATGCCGGACTAAGTCCTTACTTGTATTATAATTGCCACTTATGCATTTTGAGCGATCAAACTCAGATCGCTTATGAAAGTAACCATTATAGGAGATGCTACGCGCGCCGTAGCCTGGGAGAAGCATCTTCGCCCCCATAAAATTGTTCAGGAAGTTATATTGATCCCCTCAGTGGAGGATCTTGGCTCAGGTGATGCAGTCATTCTGATTGATGATGGCCCCGAAAACCTAGACAAACTCCTGAAGCTTATCCAAAAAGGATATAACAGCTTTCTGGTCTCTGATATACCCACGGATGCTGCTAAGCTTGAGAAGATCCACCGTGCATCACGTGAGGCCGGAGTACAGGTTCAGGTTTCACACTGGCCAAGTCTTGCATCCGCATCTCAATGGATGATGGATGAAATGAATCGTCCCAGTCTCATCAGTATAACCAGAGAAGTTAATTATAATCAGCTTACTGATCCGGAGACAGAATTCAGGCATCACTGGATGGATGAACTGGGTTTCTGTTTAAAATGGATCAATGGAGGAATACACCACATAGAAGCACGGGAAGTCAGACTTGCTCCGGGACACCCGGTTATACTTCATCTCTTTCTCCGTTTTGATAACGGCTCTTCCTCAGATATCCGGATCTACAGCGGTGCCTCCGAAAACCTGCATCAGCGCATCGCATCAAACCGAAAAGAGTTCATGGAATGTCAGGTTGCCTCACAGAACATCAGAATAGGACGCCTTAACGATTCCGGACTGCTGTATTTTGAAAGACAGAACTTTGATCCTGCTAAATCTGCAGAAAAGGCTGCTTTGATGTTTTTGAAAGCAGTACAGATGGGTAAAGAACCTCCTTATACCGCCTTTGACGCCTGGCAGTTAGCCCTGCAAATTCAAAAGGTTAGGCAAAGGCTCGAAAATTTCGGGTAATATTCAGGAAATATTAAGTTAACATTAGGTTTACTTTGTGTTAACAATTTCTTAACATTGGAATGAACACAAGTAAAAGATTGGTCGCTTTTCGTCAAAAGTAGACAACGCACTCTTTATTTTGTTTGCTCACACCATTTTGTTGAATAGGAGGTAATATTATGAGAGCAAAACTATATGAGAAGTATTACAAACAGGGTATCAACCACTATTTGTTTAAGGAATACCTGGGATTGAAAAAACCGGATGAATCCATTAAAAGATTCTACTATGTATTAATGCTCAGTATGCTCTTAATGGGCGTATTTGTACTTAACTGATCAACCGGATCATTCTACTTAGGCTTCATAGCTTTAAATAGCTTTTTAAGTTTTGAACGTGACATCAGGCCGTCAATAAAATTAAATTGTCCGGCCTGTAGTCTTTCCCCGCCATCAATTACTACACACTCTCCGGTAATGTAATCCGCGAGATCTGACATTAGAAAAATAGCCAGATTAGCTAATTCTTCTTTCTCCCCATACCGCTTCATCGGAACTTTTGCTTTGAATTTCTTCTCAAGCACCCGGTCGGGAACCAGTCTGGACCATGCTCCCTCCGTAGGAAAAGGGCCCGGAGCTATTGCATTTAACCGGATACCATAGGTGGCCCATTCAAAGGCCAGGGACCTTGTCATAGCTAAAACACCGGCTTTGCCACAAGCTGAAGGAAGCACAAATGCACAGCCGGTACCTTCTGCATAGGTGGTTACCATGTTCAGTATGTTTCCTTTTTTCTTTTGGTCGATCAGGTAGTTCCCAAAGACATGGGTACAGTTGAAGCTTCCATGAAGCACTATATCCACTACGGCTTTAAATCCTCCGGGACTCAGATCCTCGGATGCAGACAGAAAATTACCTGCTGCGTTATTGACCAGTCCCTCCAGCGACCCGAAGTCGCTTACAATATTCTCGAACATCCCATTTACGGCTTCATAATCACGAACATCGCAGGTATAACCCCGTGCAACAGCTCCTTCTTTCTCGGCTTCGATCTCTTTGACCGCATTATCCAGCTTTTCGCGGGTCCGGCCGCAAATGGCAATATCGGCTCCGCAGGATGCAAAACCTTTAGCCATAGCAAGCCCAAGTCCGCTCCCACCACCTGTAATTAAGATCGTCTTTCCGGATAGTGTATCTTCTTTAAACATATGATCCTGTTTTATACTTTTTCAAAAATTCCGGCAGCTCCCATACCTCCGCCTATACACATGGTAACCATACCATAGCGGACATCCCGCTCTTTCATTTCATACAATATCTGAGTAGTCAGCTTGGCACCGGTACATCCCAGCGGGTGCCCCATAGCAATAGCACCTCCGTTTACATTCGTAATCTCCTCGTTAAGTCCTAGTTCACGGATCACCGCCAGCGACTGCGATGCGAAAGCTTCATTCAGTTCGATCAATCCGATGTCCTCCAGTTTGAGACCTGTTTTAGCCAGCACTTTAGGTACGGCTTCGACCGGACCGATTCCCATTAACTCCGGAGCCACACCAGCCACCTGAAAGCCCGTATACTTTGCCATTGGTTTAAGCCCATGTTTTTTTACCATATCGCCACTCATGACCATGACTCCTGCAGCAGCATCGTTCATCTGAGAAGAATTTCCAGCGGTAACACTGCCTCCGGCTTTAAAAACAGGTCTTAGTCCGGATAATGCCTCAACGGAGGTGTCTGCCCTTGGGCCTTCATCCTGATTAAAAGTAAATGAGTGCTCTTCAAGCTCACCATTCGACATTACCTTCTTTTCTTTTACTTCAATAGCAGTGATCTGCTCATCGAAGTGCCCTTCTTCCCATGCTTTTATTGCCCGCTGATGTGAGCGGTATGCAAATGCATCCTGGTCCTCACGTGAGATATCGTATTTTGAGGCCACATTCTCAGCGGTAAGTCCCATGCTGATATAAATTTCAGGTCTTTTCTCAACCAGTTCGGGATTAGGCTGAACCGACATTCCGCCCATGGGTACCAGCGACATCGACTCCACTCCTCCTGCAATGATCACATCTGCTGATCCTGCCAGAATACGTTCTGCAGCCATCGATATAGTCTGCAATCCTGAAGAACAAAAACGATTCACCGTCACGCCTGGCACCGAGTCCGGCAGTCCGCCTAATATGGCTATCTGCCTTGCCACATTAAGGCCCTGTGAAGCTTCCGGAAAAGCACACCCGAATATCACATCTTCCACTAAAGAGGGATCCAGGTCACCGGACCTGCCCAACAGATCTTTAACGACCGCACCGCCCAGACTATCTGGCCGGGTAAAGCGAAGAGATCCTTTGTTAGCTTTTCCGCAGGCTGTTCTTGATGCTGCTACAATATAGGCTTCGTTATTCGCCATGTTATGGCTCCAGTTTTTAATTCTTAATTCTTAATTCCTAAGTGGTTTCCCGGTCTTCAGCATATGCTCCATCCTGGCCAGGGTTCTTTCGTCTTTAAGGCATTCCAGAATTGCTTCTCTTTCCAGTTTGAGCAGATATGATTCCGGGACTTCCTGAGCTTCACTCAGGTCCCCTCCGGCCAGCACATAAGCAACCCTTTCAGCAACCACTTTATCATATTCGGTAACAAAGCCCCCCTCACTCATTACATAAAGCATAAGCTTCATAGCGCTCAGAGCGGTCTGTCCCATTACTTTGATCATCGGCTCGGCAGGCGGCTCATATCCGTTATCTGCCATCGCCCTTGCAGTGTTCAGGGCATTCTCCAATAACAGGTCCCTGTTCATTACGATAGGATCGGATGCTTCCAGAAAGCCTAATTCCCTTGCTTCATGAGCACTGGCCGATACCTTCGCCATTCCGATCTTTTTAAATACCTCCCTGATATAAGCCAGAGGATCAGCATCTCCCTCCACCCTGTTCATAGCTTTTCTGAGCAGGTCCGTGGTTCCCCCTCCGGCAGGGATCAAACCAACTCCAACCTCTACCAGACCCATATATAGCTCATGATGTGCTACTCGCCGGTCTGAATACAATGAAAATTCCGTTCCTCCTCCGAAGGTCATTCCGAAAGGTGCCGCCACCACCGGAAAAGGAGAATACCGAAGTTTAACAGCTACCCGCTGAAACTGCTCGACAGCCTCAACCACCCGGTCCCACTCTCCTTTCTGATTTGCTTCCAGTGCTTCTTTCAGATTGGCCCCATAAGAAAAATTATCTCCGTCATGATACAGCACCAGTGCATCAAAATTATCATGAACCATTTGCATGGATTCGTCAAGACTGTTCACGAGTTCAAATCCAAGTGTATTGAATGGGGTACGGTATTCAAAAACTGCCACACCGTTTCCACCGTCATGAAGAGCCATACTTTTATTTTCCCAGACCGGTTGATTTTCGGAAAGCAATGCAGCTATACTTGTCGCACTCTCCGCTTTCGGAGGCACTTCCTGATAAGCACCTGTATCCGGTTGGAAGACCTTACCGTCTTTATAGAAGGCATCCACTCCCCGGATCCAGTCCGGTACCGCATGACCATCTGATTCTGCTCTTTCGATCACCTTCTGAATTCCCAGGATATCCCAGCGCTCAAAAGGGCCAAGTTCCCAGTTAAATCCCCATTTCATTGCACGATCAATGGCCACGGGATCTTCCGTGATCTCCGGAATACGATTAGCTGCGTATAATAGCAGGTCGCGCTGAATATCCCAGAAAAGTTCACCAACTTCATCTTCTTTGAATGCGAGAAAACGAATACGTTCTTTCACATCCCGGATCTTTTCAGCCTCTGCGATAGTCGGGTGATCCCATTCCTTCTGAGATTCATATTCGAAGGTCTCCGGATTCAACACTTTATATTCGGTCTTTCCTTTATCGTTTCTGACCTTGGAATAAAATCCTTTACCAGCTTTGTTACCGATCATCCCTTCTTTCACCATCTTGCCGAATTTGTCAGGCAGATCAAAAGTATCCTGTTTTTCATCATGAGGGATTTCCGGATGCAGGTTGGCAGCTACATGATAGGTGACATCCAGGCCGGCCATATCGGCTGTTCTGAACGTTGCTGCTTTGGAGTACCCGGTCAGCAAGCCTGTAAGTTTATCAATGTGCTCGGCCCTGAAATTACCATTCAGGAAGTAGGGCATAATATTGGCAATGGAAAAGATCCCTATCCGGTTTGCAATAAAATTAGGGGTGTCTTTACAAAGTACAACTCCTTTGCCAAGCCTCTGTTCACAGAAGCCTTTCATATATTTCAGGATCCGCTCATCGGTCTGCTCGGTAGGTATTACCTCCAATAATTTCATATATCTTGGAGGATTAAAAAAATGTGTTCCCAGAAAATGAGCTTTGAAGTCCTCGCTGCAGTCCTCTGCGATCTTATGGATAGGGAGTCCTGAGGTATTAGAGCTTACTATGCTGGCTTTCTGCCGGTGTTCATCCACACGGCTCATGAGATCCTTTTTGATATCCAGCTTCTCGATGATGACCTCACAGATCCAGTCCGCATCAGAGATCTTATGCAGATCGTCTTCAAAGTTACCCGTCTCGATGCGCTCTGCAAATTCAGGAAGCCCAAATGGTGCCGGCTTCATCTTTGTGATCTTTCTTAAACTGTCTTCTGCATTTTTATCCGGACGATCCGGATCGTCACTCTTAAGGTCCAGAAGGAGTACTTCCAGCCCAGCATTTACACAGTGGGCGGCTATCTGGCTTCCCATTACCCCTGAACCCAATATTGCGACCTTTCTGATGTGATATTTAATCATTACGATACTCCCTGATCTTCTTCGGCATAAATATTACTGATCTCATTCTTATATCGGTCGTTGATCACATTCCTTTTCACTTTAAGTGTCGGAGTTAACTCTCCGCTTTCGATCGTAAACTGATCATCCAGTAATGAGAACTTTTTTACCTTTTCCCAATTCGGAAGATCTTTATTCACCTTGTCAACTTCCTTCTGAATACGATTTAATACATGTACATCGGTGCGCTGATCTTCCTTAGCTGGGAATGAGTAACCGTTGGATTCAAATCTTTTCCTCAGATTATCCCATGCGGGTACGATCAATGCTCCACAAAACTTTTGCTCTGATCCGATCACTACTGCCTGCTCAATAAAACCGCTGCTGATCAAAGCATTTTCTATAGGCTGAGGAGCAACATATTTACCAGTAGAAAGCTTAAACAATGATTTCTTGCGATCGGTCACAAATAGCCAACCATCATCATCAACATGCCCGATATCACCGGTCTTGAACCAGCCGTCTTCCGTCATAACTTCTTTCGTCTTATCCGGCATTTTATAATATCCTTTCATGATCCCGGGCCCTCGTGCAAGGATCTCCCCATCATCAGCGATCCTGACTTCTGCCCCTTTGATGGGTTTCCCGGAAGAACCGATCCTTAACTGACCTTTCGGGGGACCGGTAATGACCGGTGAAGTTTCAGTAAGCCCGTATCCGAGACCACAATAGATACCAATCCCATTCATAAACCGGGCAATATTTGGAGCCAGAGCTGCTCCCCCCACATTCATTCCTATTAAATTGCCTCCGAAAAGCTCGCGGATCTTAGAATAAACGACTTTATCAGCAATGCTGTTTTTGATCCTGTCCAGCATCCCTGGTTTCTCTTCCGGGTCAAAATGCTCTGCTCTGTGTAAAGCCCAGTAGTACAGTCGCTTCTTGATCCCCGAAAACTCCTGTCCCCTCACTTTCACTCCTGTCAGTATTTTCTCCAGAAGTCGGGGAACCGAGATAAAGTAAACCGGCTTCACATGTGCCAGATCCTCCTTAATCTCATTTACATCTTCAATATAGTAGATCGGTACTCCTGCGTAGGCATAAATATAGGAAGCCGTGCGCTCGAACATATGTGCCAGGGGCAGGTAGGACAAGATCTTCGGGTCCTCCAGCTCATCAGGATCGAATGGAAAGATCTCATAAGACCCTATCACATTACTGGCAATATTATGATGACTAAGCATCACCCCTTTTGGCACCCCTGTTGTGCCGGAAGTATAAATAAGGGTAGCCAGATCATCCGGCTCAACTTCATTACAAAGTTTCCGGTATAGTTCAGGATTTTCCTCACCATATTTATGACCGGATTCCAGGATATCATCAAATGCTCTTAGTTTTTTATGCTTTGATTCCCCGATCATGATCACCGCTTTAACATTCTCAACGGATTTGATCAATGGTTTGGTTTCGGCAAAGATCTCATCATTCGAAACGATGTGTACTTTAGCCCCGGAGTTTTCGAGTATATATTTTATCTGCTCTCCCGGCTGTGTCGTGTATATAGGCACGAGTACTGCTCCGATCGAAAGTACTGCCTGGTCTATCACCAGCCATTCAGTGCAGTTTTCAGCATGGATAGAAACCATATCTCCACGGCGCACACCAAGCTCATATAAGCCTATGGCAAGATCCTGAACCATTTGCTGAAAGTCGTCGATCGTAGTATCGATCCATTTGCCGTTTCGTTTTACCGAAGCGTATATCCCCGATTTGTTTCGGGGAATTCCTTCTTCTACGATCTGAAGAAGAGTTCGTTTTTCAGTGCTCATATCCCGTAAATGTTATTTTCTTTTTTAGTATGTACGGCTTTCACCTTACATTTGAAAATCGTTTTCACTCTCTTATGTTACAAACTTAACACTGTTAATCAAGCGATTTTTTATGTTTGTTGAAGATTCTCTGAAGAAAAAGGCTGATTTATATTTCAATATAGAGCGGAAGCACATGGGGCATGCTCTCGATATTCAGTTTCAGCATATCGGTATGGATAAGATCGTTGCAAGCATGCCGGTTAATAACCGTACCATACAGCCTTTCGGCATACTACACGGGGGAGCTTCGGTTGTTTTAGCTGAGACTCTAATGTCTGTGGGCGGTTGGTTCCATCTGGATTCCACAGAAAAGGCCGTGGTGGGTGTGGAGATCAATGCAAATCATATCCGGTCTGTAAAAGAAGGAGGCAGCGTTACAGGCACTGCCGTTCCTGTTCACACCGGACGACGAGTTCAGGTATGGGAAACAACGATCCGGGATAATCATGATAAGCTGGTATGTACTTCCAGATGCACCCTGGCAGTGGTTAACAGGCCGTCCTGAGATATGAGTCCTGAGACCTCCGGCTTCAGACTTCAGTCTCCTACATCTCTTCTCTGAATTGTACTTCTTTCCACTCATCAAACAGATGAGCCACTTTTATTCGCTGGTATTTACCGGTTGAGGTAACCGGAATCTGATCACCAAAGACCACTGTTTTGGGACATTTTGAAAATGGCAGATGTTCCCGGCAATAATTTATAATTGCTTCCGGGTTTTCCACTGCGCCGTCTTTTAGTTGCACAAAGGCTCCCACTTCTTCACCATACCAGTCATTCTCAAACCCCACGGCGATACCTGCTTTTACCCCCGGAGCTTTATTTATCACCTCATCGATCTCCAGAGGAGCAAGATTTACTCCTCCGCGTATGATCAGTTCCTTCAGTCGCCCGGTTATAAAGAAATACCGGTTTCCTTCGTCATCTAATTTATAAAATCCTTCGTCTCCTGAACGAAACCACCCGTGAGCAAATGCTTTTTCATTGGCAACACGATTATTGAAATAGCCTTTCATCACGTTCAGTCCCCTTATCACGATCTCCCCTCTTTCCTCCTCATTCAGAGTATTACCATCGGGATCCTGAATGTCCATTTCGTTAGCCGGAACCGGTATCCCGATACTCGGATATCCGAAATCTCTCATCCACATTCTGTGTTCATCAGGATCCTGTTCAGCGGGAATAAAGCAGGAATAACAGGTGGTTTCTGACAAACCATAACCGTGAATGATCGGAACATGAAATCGTTCTTCAAATGTCCGGGCTACTTTAACGGTCAGAGGGCCGGCACCACAGATGATATGCCTCAAAGAATTGAATTCGGGGATCTTTTTATCTTCATAATAACTACTCAGGTACTGAAGCAGTGTCGGCACCACACTAACAATATGAACTTTTTCCTCGGATATTATCTCAAAGAATTTCCCGGGGCTGAATTTCTGATTCAGGACCGTTGATCCATTCATAAAAAAGGGAGTGATCATAGTCACAACCGTACCGTTTACATGATGGATTGGCAATACGCACATCATACGGGTGCCGGAGTCCATATAATGCCATTGCTGAATAGCGCGGGCGTCCTGTAGTAAGTTTCCCTGAGTCAGGACTACGCCTTTCGGGTTCCCGGTCGTTCCTGAAGTAAAAACGATCAGTGCATCGGTCTCTTCCTGAATATCTGCCTCATACAGATTTCCACCTGCTTTCATGAAAACACTGCTATCCTCAGTGCAAACGGTGATCTTCAGGTCTTTGATACCAGCTGTGTTGTCTGCGATCGATTGAATTCGATCCGAATAATCTTCCCTGACCAATGCCAGTTTCACTTCAGCATTCTGAAGTATGTAAGCGATACGCTGATCATCTTCTCCGAGGTTGATCGGAACCACTACCAAACCACAAAACCAGGCAGCAAAATACTGGACTACGGTATGCCAGTGATTATGAGAGATCGTTGCGATCTTATCTCCTTTCCTCAGTCCCTTAAACTGATAATACTTTGCAGTATTCAAAACATAATCATAAAAATTACGGTAACTGATCTCCGTGCGCCGGTCGTCACTGTCAATGTAGATCAGATAGGTCTTATCCTGACCTATTCCTTTTTTGATCAGCTGAACAAAATTCACTTCCAGTGGCGGGAGTCTGTCTGTTACAGACCGTGCATGCTCGATTTTTTGTTCTAGATCTAGGTCATCCATCCTGCTATGATTTCTAAAATGGTAGTGTTTGGCTTTTTAAATGGCAAGAGAGTTGAAATAAAAAAGCCTGACCCTCGAAAAGGATCAGGCCTTAACAATTAAAACATAATACCGGGTTATTCTACAACACTAAACTCCTGATACAGAGGGGTCTCAGCAGACCGTTCTGAGATCCATGCATAATTCCCCGGTTCCAGAGTGACCTTAAAATAGGCTGTATTTCCCATCGGCATATCCTGTACACCACCCAGAAAAAATGCCGGGGCAGGATCATCCATACCGGATACAAGTCCGTCGGTCATAGACCAGTCCATCCATGCAGCGACCGCATCCAGATCGGTATCTTCTTCAACCTTTATCACCTGAACATCATTAGCCAGCATTGGTGGTTCGGGTTCGTTAAAGTTAACCGCTACCAGATGTTCGCCGGCCTTCACTTGGTTAACATTCAATTTGAAACCTTCATTTGAAAGGTCGATCACCAGCGATGGGTCCGAAGGTTCTGCTGCATTAGTGGTGTCTTCGGTTACATACATGTCAAAGGTCATACCAAGCATATTATGGAACACTCCGTCCTCTGTTTTTACATAACACTCCACCACATGATTGCCTGGCTCCAGAAACATGGTCATCTCCATCGTCTGTCCCGGTGACGTAAATCCAGGACCTCCTTTGAAAGCTACCTCTCCAAACCATGCAGGCAGTCCTGCTAAAGCGGCAAGGCCTTCATCTCTTTTCCCTTCATTAATCAGATCCATAGCTTCCTGAAATGGAGGGCCCACTTCCTTCATTGCGTCTACTGATGTTTTATCCCCGGGGTATTTATCAATCAACATAAAATGCACCATTGGGCTGGCATTTATAAACCGGAAGGTTGTCCATCCTGCATCCAGGGTGTCAGCATCGGTCACAAAGAGGTGCTCATTCGTATCTGCTTTATAGATCGCCTGTACTTCTACTACAGGGGGGGCATCATTCATTTCTCCCATTTCTTCCTGACCGGAAGTGCAGGAGTAAATCCCGGAAATGATCACTAAAACTAAAAGTACGTGTGTAAGTCTAACCATAACTATCCCTTACCTTAGGTTTAAATTCGCCCATTAATCTATATATAATGGTTTAAACAAACAATGACACGGTATCTCAAGTCTATAACGCACAGCGGATTACAAGGCTATTGCTTTGCAGGTATTCTGGGAATAGTCATGATCTCTTTCTGTCTTCCATCGATATACCAAACCCCACTTGAGTCAAAATAAGCATCTTCCTCAAGCATGATGCGGATCTCTTTTCCCCACTCTTCAATAAACGTAGCTGCATTTAATTCAATAGAGTAGGCTGTATTCAGATGAAGCGGGTAATCTCCCGTTCCGGGTACTCCTTCCTGTTTGTCCCACATACCTAAAGTAGTTCCGGCAGCATGGCCGTGATAACCGATGGGATGGGTATAGATACTCGGTTTTATGCCTTCTTCGATCGCCTGCTCCCGCGACATTTTCAGAACTTCATTTCCGGTCCGACCCTCCTCAAAATTTTCCGTGAATATATCCTGAAGTCGGTTTCCGTTATCAAAAGCCCGGATGAGGTAAGCCGGCACCTCTGTTTCTTCAGGTCTTAGAACATACGCATGCTGCTGAGTATCGGTATTTAATCTGAGATACTTGATTCCGAAATCGACATGTAACAGGTCTCCCGGCATGATCACGTTATTATCAGGTCGGCTTGAAAAAGATCTCAGATGATCAAATGATTCAGGATCTGCTCTCTGTATAGACACACTGGGATGGAACCAGGTGATCAGTTTCAGTTCCCGTATCTTTTCCCGGTACCACCATACCACATCTTCAGTGGTGGTTACACCGGGCTGGATCACTTTTTCAGAGAAACCTTCTGCTATGATATCATGAGCTATCCTGACAATATTTGGATAGATCTGCATTTCACGATCGGTACGGGTCTCCAGCCATGCAACTGCCAGCTTTTCAGCGGAAACGATCCTGGAACTGAGGTTTTCACCAATAGCTTCTTTCATCTGTTCAAGATCTGTTGCCACGATCCCGTCAGCCAGGCCCCAGTTATCTGAAAGGTTGACTCCTATTTTATCAGGATCCCTTTCTGTAATGATCTGCCGAAGTCTTTCCCACTGATCCGGTTCATTCTCTGGATCCCAGGCCCTCTTGAACATGGTCCCTACGTCATACCTCGCAACAGCAAGGGTTTCTACTCCTTCCTCTTCACCCCTGTCAAACATCACCAGAATAGTTCGCCGGCGTGCGGCCAGCCAGGTAGCCGGTAATAGTGTCTCTATAACCGGATCTTCATTGTACTCTCTTGATACCACCACCCACATATCAATATCAGACTGCCTCATCAAAGAAGGGAGTGTATTCTTGATCTTATCTTCCAGAAGATCGTCGATCACTTTTGCTCTTTCCCGCATGGGCAGGATTTCAGGAACAGACTGGGCCTGCAACCCGGTAATGGTTAAGAGTATCACAACAGCAAATAAGAAAATGGATCGCAGCATCGAATGGTGATTTTGAGTAGAGGTTGCAGGAATTAAAGATTAAATATTAAAAATTAAAAATGGGTTTTACCGCTGGTTGCTGGTAAGATCCCTCTTTTTTTCATTCAGGAATTCAACTCTAAACTTTTAACCTTCAAATTCGAGCTTCAAACATTACTCCATAAAAAAGCCCGGATCGCTGATCGACCCGGGCTATATCAGGTATCTTATATGTGACCTGGAATTACATGGAAGCCAGATCTCTGAGAGTACCGGCAAGCATTCTCATTTTCTCACCGTGTGCTGAGTTATCTGCACTGCCTTCAATTCGGCCTGCAAGATCACCAAGCATCTGATTCTTCATCGTACCTGATGCCATTTCAGCTCTCTTCAGTCTGGTTCTGATATTACGGATCTCATCACCGTTAAGTGCATTATCACGATCCAGCTGATCGATATACGCTTTAGCCAGTGCATAGGTGGATGGCCACTTAAACATAGGCTGACCCTGTGCATTCAGATAATCCAGTTTGACTGTGTTTGCAGCATCGATCTCATTCTGAGTAAGATATGGGTTCGCTTCCAGTTTGAAGATATCCAGACCTCTTGCGATCTCAGAGTTTACGATCAGTCCGTTGTACCAGTATACAGACCAGCTTCCGCCCATTGCCATTCTTTCGCCATTAACAGGCCCTCTGTCATGATAAGCGATCTCCACAGGGTTTGAAGGGTCAGTCCAGTCAAATACGGAAATTCCACCCTGATACCAGGACTGCACCATGATTTCACGTCCCGGAACAGGTATCAGTGATCCGTTGTGAGCTACACAGTTTTCCATTGTGGTCTGCGGTGCAGGCATTTTATAATAACTTTCGAAGTTCATTTTGGTGCCGTCAATCGTAAAGATCGCATTTGCACCCCACTCCAAAGGATCGGTGTCGCGGCACTTAGGCTGACCACCTCCGCCCCACTCATCGGTAAAGAGAACTTTTTTACCGTCGTTACTAAAAGTTGCTGAATGCCAGTAAGAAAAGTTTGAATCAGCTACTGCATCCACACGCTTAGGATTAACCGGATCAGAAATATCCAGCAACAATCCATAGCCTTCACAGGCACCACCTGCGAGTCCTATCTCAGGATAAAGAGTAATATCATGGCACTGGTTAGGACCACGGCCTTCACCTTCATCATCTGAAGGAGAACCGAATCGTGCTTCCAGTCTTTCTACCAGACTTTCTCTCAGCACTGTACTATCTGCAGCCGTAGGTTCACCGGATCCTCCCCTTTCTTCAACGATCTGTGCTAAAAAGCCCTGGATAATACGTCCGGGAATAACTCGCTCTCTGCCAAAAAAATCGGCAATAAATGCGCCTCTTTCACGAGCTGCAGCAAGTTGTTCTGCCTGCTGAACTTTCTCAGCTTCAGTCAGACCGTGCTGAGGAGCCCTGGTCAGGTTCTCAAAGATCCTTGGGGAATTTACGATCGCTGCACTTTCGGGATCAGCTAATGGTACTTTAATTACTTCAATACGGAACAGAGCTGAGTTAGGATCCTCATCCGGATCTGCACTTACACAACCTGGAAGTTCTTCTTCTGGTCGTACCGAAGCAGAACCTGATACATAGACGTAGACGTTTTCGTCATCTTCAGGATCTTTCAATACAGAATGCGTGTGAGAACCACGGCAGGTCTGTACATTGGCGATATATTCAGGCTCTTCGATATTGGAAATATCGAAAATACGAATACCTCTAAGTCGTTCCTGACTTACGGCTTGGTCTACACCTTCTGTTCCGCAATCCAGACGACCACCCAGGCCTTCACCAGATACAAACATCAGGTTCCCGTATACGGATACATCACTCTGAGACGCCGGACACAGATAATCCATGATCAATGATGGTTGTTGAGGGTTCGTGAGGTCCCATACCATCACGCCGTTATAGTTACCCTGAAAAGCATAGTTACCTTGAAAAGCCAGATCAGAGTTGGTCACTCCCAGATATTTTTCGGGGGGTGGTGTCTGTGAAACAAGCTCCAGGTTCCAGATCGCTTCTTCAGCATCAAATAAACCGGCGTCCAGTCCGACCCTGGGGTCGCTCATGCGGTTCATTACGTTGGAATATGGTTTCTTAGGATTGATCTCTGGAGAGGAGCTGTAAGAAGCAGGTACCGGCTCCATGCTTGATGATGACGATGAGCAGGCCGTTACACCAGCTGCTATCATCACTAATAAGAATAGTTTTAAGACAGGAAGACCCCGTCGGATGTCATTGTGATTCATTGTATCTGTTGTTGTCATTCGGATTAATAAAGAGTTAAATGAATAATTCAGGCTATCAGTTATTGTCCGGTCCGGTGATCTTTTCCAGCATCAGCTTCATTCTGGCGATCTCAGTTCGTTGGTCTACCTGAATATCATTAGCCAAAGTGAAAGCAGCCACATCCTGGGCAGCTCCGTCCGTCTTAAATAATTTATCAGACATAATTACTGCTCCCTGATGATGTCCGATCATGTATTTCAGAAATAATTCATCAAATTTTTGGCCTCTGGCCTCTGATAATTCCTGTAACTGTGCCGGAGATAGCATACCGGCCATGTTAGTATGGTCCATTTTCATATGATCCTCTCCAAGTCCGTGGATCATTAAATTCAGTCCTTCGATATGAACCTCAGGAACCGGCTGGCCGCGATCTCTGAGCCACGTTTGCATGGATCGAATCTCATCATTCTGAGCATTTATGATCCGTGATGCAAGCACCTGGATTTGCCGGCCGGCATTATTTTCCGGTGCGAGTCTGGACATGATTAGTGCCTGAGCATGATGAGCGATCATGCCGGTCATGAATTTCACATCAGCCTCAGAAAAATTCATTCGGGCGCTGTCCTGCCTGGCATAAAAGAGTTCTTCCATCTCAGATTCACTCATATCATTTGCAGAAGCATTAGTGACTGTAGCCATTTCCTGGCTATCTGATGAGCGCTCTTCAGTACTCATTGCAGTTCCGGAGCTCTGACAACCGGACGAAAAGATCATGAAACCTGTCAGGATCAGATAAATTAAATAGAGATAGGTTAGAGGTTCAGATGTTCTCGATCTGAGCATAGACTGAATAATTTACTTATTTAAAAAGGGCTATTATTATAGTCCCAAAGAAGCAGAAAAACTACTTTAATTATAATTTTTCACAATTTGCCTCAGCCCGTGTATCTCCCGGTAATGTGATCTCAAATAAATCCAGCTAACCTGACAGATCTCAGTTAAGCCATCTACGTCTCCGATCAGACTCGACTTCAGTGGCAGCTGTATTCAGATGTGTTCTGATACGATTATTTTCAGTGAGAATGACCTTCGCTTCTAAGTTCTTCCCCCATCTGCGAAACGTGATCGTAATACTGTCGCCGGGCACGTATTTTCCGAGCAGTTCATCAATATCATTGACCGAACTCAGATCCATTCCGGCAATTGAGAGGATCTCATCTTCCGTTTCAATGCCTGCCTCATAAACCGGGGACCCTTTGATCGCATTAGACCTGAGTTTTCCGACCCCGTCTTCGATCCGAATTTCTGTTCCTAATGCCGCTTCGCCCGGGCTCATCAGCTCCATGGTCACACCGACATTTGCAAGCAGTTTTTCATAATCAGGTAATTTGCTGTCAAATATAAAGTTGTCGAAAAATTGTTCCGCAAAATACTCGTTTACATATTCTCCGAGCACTGTTTCGAGATCCCTGATCGTATATGGAATTTCTGTGATCCCATACTTCTGCCACACCAGCTTCATGAAATCATCCAGGTTTTTCCCGTTATCCATGCTTCGAAGGGAGAGATCCAGTGCCAGACCAAGAACACTCCCATAGGTATAGTAAGAGATAAAAGTATTATCACGGTTTACAGGATCTACAGACCGTGCTGCATCCACAAAGGGAGCCTGATAGCTCATCTCTACCGGACTATAGAATTCTCTTCCCGAACTGTTGATCACTCTGTTCAGTCCGCCGTCAAGCCCCTCCACATACTGCTCCGGGATTCTGATACCGGCCCGGGCAAGGATCAATCCTGTGTAGTAGGACGTAAATCCTTCGGCAAACCAAAGCTCACCGCTCATATTGGCTTCCTCAAAATCGAATGGCTCCAGGCTGGCAGGGCGGATACGCTCCACATTCCATGCATGAAAAAATTCATGGGAAATTGTACCGATACTGGTCTCGCCCAGCGGACGGTCAAGTGATTTCGAATTTGTTACGATGGTGGAATTGCGGTGTTCCATTCCATCACCGCTGGCATTGGGCATATAACAACTCAGGAAAGTGTATTCTCCGAAATCAAATTCCGGTAATTCCCCAAACACCTTTTTTTGCTCAGCAACAATAGCCATAACCTTCTCAAAGTAGTCATCCACTTCTCTTTTGGTAGCCGGTGTGTGCAATGCGAGTCTGATATTCTGCCCGTCCATCATCTCTTCGCGGATATGCAGATCCGCGATCTCAACCGGACTATCCATAAAGTAGTACCAATCCGGCGCCGTATAAGTATTCCCTTTCAGGTGCTTCAGTTGAGTGGCTACTTTCCAGCCAAGGTCTTCTCTCAGATCAAAAGTCACTTCTACCGGTCGATGGCCATAGTGCCTGGCCCAGGCAAAAGTAGCAGGTATATTAAGATGAGCGTGGGTCTCATCGACCTGGGAATATGTTCCGTCACCACGGTTGGCATATAAAGTATATTCAAACCTGACCGAGCCATCATGCCCGCTGATATTCCACTGATGAGGGTTTGGCCTTGTAATCTGAAGCAATTGTCCTTTACTGTCGTAAGCTTTAACCCCGTATACATTCTTAGCAAACTCATGCAGGGCATAACGGCCAGGCGAGGTACGGCTCATCCGTACTTCAAGTACTTTATTTTCCAGATCATCAAAATGAACGATAACATTTGCTTCATGATGAAGCGCATTATCAAATGAGATCTCATAGCGAACGGGAGTCTGAGCCAGACCCACAGCCGAAAACATTACTGCAAAAAGCAGCAATACAAAAACCCTCTTCATAGTCTTTCTTTCTCTTTAATTTCAGGAAGGACTGAATTAAAGATTAAATATATAAAATTAAAAATGGATCGAGGGTAAAAGACCAGAGACCAAAATTAAATTAAATTTATGGCAGGCTACATTACTCTTGAGATACATCGTCATATATAATTGCTTTATTTCAATATCCACATAAAACACTCAATACTTACGACGCTAAATACAAAGCTATTCTAGCCAGGAAAAAGGATAACTCGGATCATCCAGTCGCATAGCCTCTTCGGTAACGTACATTGGGTGAAAAGTATCGATCATAACGGCATATTCATCCGTTTCCTCAGCACCGATACTGGCTTCGGCTTTACCGGGCTGTGGTCCATGAGGAATTCCTCCCGGATGCAGGGTGATGTCAGCATAACCGATGCCTTTACGACTCATAAAGTCACCTTCCACATAATAGATCATCTCATCTGAATCTACATTGGAATGATTATATGGCGCCGGGATCGCTTCCGGGTGATAATCGAATTTACGCGGACAGAAGGAGCAGACCACATAATTGGTCCCCCTGAAGGTCTGATGAACGGGTGGTGGCTGATGCACTCTGCCGGTTATCGGTTCGAAGTCCTTTATATTAAAGATCCACGGATACAGGTAGCCATCCCATCCAACCACATCGCAGGGATGATGATCAAAGAAGTAATGATGAAACCGGCCTCCTTTTTTGATCCTCACTTCAAACTCTCCTTCTTCTTCAAAGAATAGCTGTTCCTGAGGGAGTCTGAAATCTCTTTCACAGAACGGGGAATTCTCCATGAACTGCCCCATCTCTGACATATATCTTTTTGGAAAGTCGATCGGCCCGGTGGATTCCGTCACCAGATAACGGTTCTCATCTGTTTCGAAATTCATCTGATAGGTAGTGCCCCTCGGCAGATATATATAGTCACCGTAACCAAAATCGAGCCTGCCGAATACCGACTGAATGTGACCTTCCCCCTCATGAATGAATAGCAATTCATCATGTTCACCATTGCGATAGAAATAGTCCATGGTTCCTGTGGGACGACAGATCCCTATCTGCACATCGTTATTAAACATCAGCACTTTGCGTCCGGTTACAGGATCACCACCGGCGGGAATATCCTTGGTTTTAAGCAGCCGATGTCTTAGCACTTTTTCGTCTGCTTTCTTGACTACGATCTCATCCCCGGCCTCCACTTTTGTCACCCTGGTCGGCATATGATGATGATATAAAAGAGAACTCGAACCGTGAAACCCTTCCGCTCCGAAAAGCTCTTCCGTGTAAAGCTCCCCATCTTCACGTCTGAATATCGTATGTCTTTTATGAGGGATAGTACCCAATGCGTGGTAGTACATGTTCTTATTTTTTAATTGTTGAGAATTGAGTTTTGAGTATCAGCCGTTCTCATTAACTCAGACCCTAATTCGTCTAAATTCGTCATATTCAAATGAGCTGCTCATCTAAGGTCCGGTCCCGATTCAAGTCAAAACTCAGCTCTTAGAATTTAAAACTGTCAAAGGTTTCCCCGGGCATCTTGTTCTCTTTCAATTGCCTCGAAGAGAGCTTTGAAATTTCCTTTTCCAAATCCTCTTGCTCCTTTGCGCTGAATGATCTCATAAAACAGTGTTGGGCGATCCACTACCGGCTTGGTGAATATCTGAAGCAGATATCCCTCATCATCCCGGTCGACCAGGATTCCCAGGTCAGCCAGTTTATCTATAGGCTCATCAATTTTACCGACACGATCTTCCAGTTCTTCATAATAGGTAGTAGGAACGGTTAAAAAATCTACTCCCCTTTCTCTTAGTTTAGTAACTGTGTCAATAATGTCTCCGGTAAGCAGCGCTACATGTTGCACTCCGGGACCTTCAAAGAAATCCAGGTACTCTTCAATCTGTGATTTCTTCTTACCCTCTGCAGGTTCATTGATCGGGAATTTGATCATTCCTCTTCCGCCTGCCATTACTTTGCTCATCAGGGCAGAGTATTCGGTTGAAATATCCTTATCATCAAAACTGATATATTGAGTGAAGCCGAGGATATCCCGGTAGTAGGCAACCCATTCATTCATTTTTCCAAGTTCCACATTGCCTACACAGTGATCTACAAATTCCACCCCGACCGGTTCTGTCGTTGTCAAACTTTTTTTCGCTTTAAAACCGGGGAGAAAGATCCCGTCATAATCTTGCCGGTTTATAAAAGAATGGATCACATCACCGTAAGTCCGGATTGCAGCTTTCCTGATCGTGCCGTACTCATCCTTAAGATCGTGGGGATCTTCTACAGGGACCGCTCCCCTCTTCACCGTTTCCCGGAAGGCCCTATCCACATCTTCCACATGCATGGCAATATCTTTGATACCGTCGCCATGCTTATATATAAAATCAGCAATATCCGTATTGCTATTTAGTGGGGCTGTAAGCACGAATCGTATGTTGCCCTGCTCCAGGTAGTAAGAAGTACGGTCTCTGACTCCGGTTTCCAGACCTGAATACGCTTTCAGTTCAAAACCAAAAGTAGTCATATAAAAATGAGCAGCCTGTTTAGCGTTGTTCACATAGTGCTCAACATAGTCAACATCCTGCAGCCCAAGATGATCATCAAATGCCTCCTCAACCGGTCTTTTCAAAGTACTGCTGTCATTCGCCATAATGTTATCCCGATATTAAATAGTTTTTACTACGGCAATATACATCCCGCTCAGAATTTTATCGACTTTTGATTTATATTATGAATGATTGAAAAGCATAGGATGTTATTCCTACTGAACAAAAAAGCGCTTTCATCATGGAGAATCAAACGAACTTAGAAGAATTTCAGGCCCGAATTGATGCGGGTGAAAAAATTGAACCCAAGGAGTGGATGCCGGAACAGTATCGCAGCCAGCTTATCAGAATGATGAGTCAGCATGCACATTCCGAGATCGTTGGCATGTTACCGGAAGGAAACTGGATACAACGCGCGCCCTCCCTTAAACGAAAACTGGTACTGCTTGCTAAAGTACAGGATGAAGCCGGACACGGACTTTATCTTTACAGTGCAACCGAGACTCTTGGCATCAGCAGAGATGAGCTGGTTCAGCAATACCTATACGGTAAAGCAAAATATTCCAGTATCTTTAACTACCCCACGATGACCTACGCGGATGTATGCGTGATCGGATGGTTAGTTGACGGTGCAGCAATAGTAAATCAGACTATGCTGGCAAGATCTTCTTATGGCCCTTACTCAAGAGCGAATGTGCGGATCTGTAAGGAAGAAAGCTTCCACAAGAAGCAAGGTTATGAAATGATCGCCAAAATGATGAATGGCACAGAAGCTCAGCAAAAAATGGCGCAGGAAGCTGTAGATCGCTGGTGGTGGCCAACACTGATGATGTTTGGTCCGCATGATACGGATTCACCTAACAGTGAAGCTCTTATGAAATGGCAGGTCAAGCTAAAGTCTAATGATGAACTTCGACAGCATTTCGTGGATCGCATGGTCATGGAAGCGGAAGCCATAGGTATTGAATTACCGGATCCTGATTTAACCTTCAACGAAGAAACCGGTCATTGGGACTTCGGAGATATTCCATGGGATGAATTCTGGAATGTGGTTAAAGGCAACGGCGTCATGAACCGTGAACGAATGAAGGCCCGTCGTAACGCCTATGAAGGCGGTGAGTGGGTGCGTGATGCAGCAAAAGCATATGCCAGAAAAAAGAAATTAACTCAGGAAAAAGCCTCCTGATCAGCAAAAAGATATAACGTAGCAGCTAAATGAGCACTAAAGAGGATAATGATTTCCCATTATGGGAGGTTTTCACTCAGAAAAAGTCAGGAGCGCCGTATGAACATGCCGGCAGTCTCCATGCATCTGATTCTGAAATGGCTTTGCAAAATGCACGCGATGTGTACTCCAGAAGAAATGAAGCTGTAGGGATCTGGGTAGTTGAATCAAAGCATATTACTGCCTCCACTCCGGAAGATATGGGGCCTTTCTTTGATCCTGCCAACGATAAGCCCTACCGGCATCCTCAGTTTTACAGTGTTCCCAGAGCAGTTAAGAAGAGAAAATGAGCACATCTACCGAAACTCAGCAAGCTTTTATAAACTATTTATTGCGTCTTGCCGATGACCGTCTGATCCTCGGGCAACGACTTTCAGAATGGTGTGGCCACGGCCCTATGCTCGAAGAAGACCTGGCTATGGCTAATATTGCCCTGGATCTCATTGGCCACGCATCTGCGCTCTATGAATATGCGGCAGAAGTAGAAGGAAAAGGTCATGATGATGATCATTTCGCCTATTTCCGCGATGATCCCGAATTCACTAACCTACAAATGTGTGAATTACCCAAAGGCGATTTTGGATTCACCATTGCCAGACAATTTCTGTTCAGTTCATTCTATTATTTTCTCTATGAGGCTCTGAAAGAATCCAGTGATGAGCAGTTCAGAGGCATGGTGAATAAGCATTTGAAAGAGATCAAGTATCACCTCAGACACAGCCGTGAATGGGTGTTAAGACTTGGTGACGGTACGGAAGAAAGCCATGACCGTATTCAGGAAGCTTTTAACGATCTCTGGATGTATACCGGAGAGATGTTCTACATGGATGATACTGACGAAGTCATGATAAAAGCCGGAAACGGAGCCGATCTCAAAGCTTTCGAAGATGACTGGAAGAAACTTATCGAGAGTACTTTACAGGAAGCAACTCTGGAAGTACCCGACTGGAAACAATTTATGATCAATGGTAGCCGTACCGGGATCCACACAGAACACCTTGGTCATATGCTTGCCCAGATGCAGTTTTTGAGACGATCTCATCCAGATGCAGAGTGGAAATAAATTAGATATCAGTTTTAAGATTACTGAAATAAGCTTAGCTCATTAATTCGCAGATCCCGGGATGTGGGAACGTGATAACCACCCCCTGGATCTTTTATTCTAGATCTTTAATAAGTAAATGTCAGCAGCCACATCTCATACATATTCTGAGGAACAGATCTGGGATTTCCTGAAGGAGATTACAGATCCTGAGATCCCTGTATTGAATATTGTAGAAATGGGAATTGCCAGAGGTGTGGATATTGAGGGTGACCATGTTCAGGTCCGGATCACACCTACTTATTCCGGCTGTCCCGCCATGAATGCAATTGAAAAGCTGGTAAATGATAAACTATCTGACAAAGGTCTTTCTGAATACTCCGTGAAAATGGATTATTCAGAGACCTGGACCACCGACTGGATGACCGAAGAAGCTAAGGCGAAATTGAAGGATTACGGTATTGCTCCTCCTGAGAAAACCGGTGATGATGATGACTTTCTGAAGAGTTTGTCCGGCACTAAAATAGTCCCCTGCCCCTTTTGTGATTCCTTTGAAACCGAATTGCAGAGCCAGTTTGGTTCAACAGCATGCAAATCACAATATTTTTGCAATAATTGTGATCAGCCTTTCGAACATTTTAAATGCATTTAATGCTTTCTGTGCCCTCTCAGGGCAGTTTTACTCAGTAATTTGATCATCATTTACAAATCATTCGGGAACAAGTATACCCTTACGACAGTTTAATCTCACTGTTAGTCAAGAAATCATATTCATCAACCCCGAACTACCCTTTACAGCTGATCACTCGGGCTGATACCCTGATACAGTCGTAATAAAGAGGATCCATGAAACTCTTTTGGGTAGAAAAAACCTAGCTCTATGAAAAGCCTCAAACTATTTGTACTCGTGATCATTATGGGTTTGATAAACCCATCAGAAGTAAAAGCCCAGGAACAGAACGACATATGGGTATCTGCCTATATTGCCAGCTGGAATTATAATGTTGGCGGACACGGAAACTGGGGAAATACCCGCCGTGGAGATATCGACTGGGATGCTTTTACTCATGCGATATTTTTTGTTCAGACCATATCAGGATCGACCTGTCAGCCAAATGAACCAGCAGCATGGGAAAATATTTCTCCTGATCGTTTAACTGCATTTGTAGAAGACGCAAACGCTAATAGTGTTCCTGCAATAATGTCTTTTGGTGGCGCCGGAAATGAAGCCTTTATGGATTGTATTGAATCAGCTCCGCTAACAGTTGCTGACGGGATCGCTGACTTTGTTGAAACCTGGGGATTTGACGGGGCAGACATTGATGCTGAACCTGTACGTGATAATGAAAATTACGATGTATTTATTCAGAGACTTCGTGAGAGATTGCCGGAAGCAATTCTTACCGCAGCCATGGGCGGTGCTCCGTCTCTTTTTGCCCGCGTCCATGAATTTTATGACCAGATCAACATAATGACCTATGATCTTTCCGGTGCATGGGAAGGTTGGTACAGCTGGCATAATTCAGCGATTTACAGCGTGGGCGGAACTCCAACAAATATACCAGGCTCATCAACCGAATACCCGAATGTTGAACAACGGGTAAACCGGTTTATTGATGCAGGGGTACCAGTCGAGAAGCTCGGATTTGGTATTGACTTATACGGATACGTATGGACCGGAGTAAATGCTCCCCAGCAAAATGCAGCAAATGCTACACGAAGATGGGCTGAAACAAGTTACGATCGCCTTGTAGAAGAATTTCCCGGTATTGCAACCGATCCAGAATGGGATGAAGGTGCAAAAGCAGCATGGTACGGAACAGACAATCAGTTCGTAAGCTTCGATAATCAGCGAACCATAGAAGAGAAATTCAGCTACGCCTATGAAAAGGGAGTTGGAGGAATGATCATCTGGGAATACACCGGGTCCAAAAATACGCTGGTACCCGTTATTAAAGCTCAGCTGACCGGAAATCTTCCACCTGTACCGGCTACACCGGAACCCATCTCTCCTTCAAATGGAAGCAATGATGTTCCTTCAAATGTAATACTTGACTGGAATGGAGTGGAAAATGCCACATCCTATCATGTGCAGGTTTCTGAAGATGATGATTTCGGATCTCTGACTGAAGAGATTAACTCCGTTTCCGCCACTGAGTATGAAATTGAGGGTCTCGAAAATAATACCGACTATTTCTGGAGAGTTAGAAGCAAGAATATAGCAGGTAACAGTGCATGGTCTGAAACATTCTCATTCAGAGTAGGAAGTGTAAGTACCTCAACTGAAGACCCTGATGATATTTCTGAGTTTTCCCTTTCACAAAATTATCCAAATCCATTTAATCCGATAACCAGTATACAATACTCTATTCCGCAGGCATCTCCTGTTGAGCTGAAAGTATTTAATATGTTAGGTGCAGAAGTTGCAACACTGGTAAGCGGGCAAAAAGCAGCAGGCACTTACACTGTTCAGTGGGATGCTACAAACTTTTCAAGTGGGATTTATATATACCGCATAACCGCGGGTAATTTTACGCAGACCAAGAAACTGACACTTATCAAGTAATTAAATTAATGGACGATATAGGGGCAGCCTGAATAAGGCTGCCTTTTTTATTTTGATAATTCACCTAATTGCTCTTCTCCTATATCTTGATTAATGTTCATTTTTACGCCATTCAAAGGTAGAAGAATGAAATCCTTGATGAATATTTTTTTCATTTTATTAATACTTAGTGCTGTTTCTTTAAACGCACAGCAAAGGATCGATTCTTTGACCTTTTTACCTGCACCTCCTTTGGATATTAAAACCATGAAGCTCGGTTTTGATCCGGGAAAAATGAATCAGAAACTACTGTACAGAAGTTCCTGGAGCTATCTGGGTGGATTTGCGGGAAATTTTGTATTGGGGGATCCCATCAACAGATTTCAGGCAGGATCTATTATGGATATCAAAACATACGAAAGCAGAAACTGGACCGAGTATAATATTCTTGCCGACCGTTTGTATTTCATTAATTACCAAACTCAAAAAAATGCCATTTACATTTATAGAGACTGAACTGTCTGAAGGATTATTTACTATTCGTTTGAACCGACCGGATAAACTGAACAGTTTTAATATCAAAATGGGGGGAGAAGTTCAGGAAGCGCTCAGAAAAGCAAAAGATGATGATGAGATCCGGTGTGTTCTGTTAACCGGAAACGGACGCGCCTTTTGCGCTGGACAGGATCTCGCGGAAGCTATGGCTGTTTCTGATGACCCAGACAGGGAGCTAAGTGAGATCGTTGAACGTACTTATAATCCGATCATTATGAGCCTTCGGACCCTTGAAAAACCGGTAATATGTGCTGTTAATGGAACCGCAGCGGGTGCGGGAGCTAATATCGCTCTGGCATGTGATATTGTAGTTGCTAATCAGGAAGCAAAATTCATTCAGTCATTCTCAGCGATCGGACTTATTCCTGATAGTGGCGGTACCTATATCCTACCCCGCCTGATTGGATATGCAAAAGCTACCGCCCTGGCATTTCTTGGTGAGCCAGTAATGGCCGATGAGGCAGTTGATATGGGTATGATCTGGAAAGCATATCCAAAAGAAATCTATTTTGAAGAGGCGGTAACGATCGGGAAAAAACTGGCTAAGATGCCAACACGCGGACTTGGTCTGACCAAAAAGGGTTTTAATGAAGGTTTTAGTAACAGTCTTGAAAAACAGATGATGCTTGAATCTAAATTGCAGAAAGAAGCCGGATCCACCGCTGACTACACCGAAGGGGTGCAGGCATTTCTGGAGAAAAGAAAACCTGAATTTACCGGTAAATAATCAGCCATAACTTTTACCTGTTCATACATTTCTCTTAACGTATTCACTTTCAGATTCCTTATCTTGGAAGCGATTTTTTAATGAATGAACATACTTTATGACCATCACAGGAGATGCAAAGATCGGTGTTATAGGCGCCGGTACCATGGGAACCGGAATTGCTCAGGTAGCAGCTACTCAGGGACATCACGTATATCTTTATGATTCCTTTTCAGAACAACTGAAAAAATCGGAAGCCGGACTTAAGAAGATCCTGAACCGGCAGATCGAAAAAGGCCGGATGACCGAAGAAGAAGTCTCCGGAATTCTTAGCCGGATCGAATTTGTTGATAACATTACCATGTATGGTGACTGCTCGTTTGTGATCGAAGCTGTCGTTGAAAATCCGGATGTGAAAAAGGATGTATTCTCAAGACTGGAAGGAATTGTATCTAAAGACTGCATTCTGGCCTCCAATACTTCTTCCCTCTCCATCGCATCTATCTCAGCGGCTTTGAAAAAACCCGAACGCTTTCTGGGGGTTCATTTCTTTAACCCGGCACCCCTGATGAAATTAGTGGAGATCATTCCCGGAATACCGACGGAACAGAAATTCACAGATGCTGCCAGAGAACTCATTCGCAGCTGGGATAAGATCACGGTAAAAGCAAAAGATACTCCGGGATTCATCTGTAATCGTGTAGCCCGACCGTTTTATGGGGAAGCACTACGTATCTATGAAGAAGGCATTGCAGATGCTGCTACTATTGACTGGGCCATGAAAGAGATCGGCGGATTCAAAATGGGCCCTTTTGAACTGATGGACCTGATCGGCCATGATGTTAATTATGAAGTAACCTGTTCCGTATTTGAAGCTTTTTATTATGATCCCCGTTTTAAACCGTCATTTGCACAGAAAAGAATGGTGGAAGCCGGTTGGTTAGGAAGAAAGACCGGGCGTGGCTTTTACGACTATCGGGAAGGAGCTAATAATCCTGAACCCGTAAAAGATAAAGAGCTGGGTCAGACGATCTTCGACCGGATCCTGGTAATGCTGATGAATGAAGCCAGTGATGCAGTCTTTATGAAGATCGCTACCGTCGAGGATGTAGATCTTGCTATGCAAAACGGAGTCAATTATCCTAAAGGCCTGCTGAAGTGGGCGGATGAAAGCGGCTTACATAATGTACTGGATCAGATGACCGCTCTTCAGGTCGAATATCGCGAAGACCGGTATCGTCCGAATCCAATGCTAAAGAAGCTGGTTGCTGAGGGAAAGAATTTCTACGATTTTTAATAGAAATTTATGGATAAGGACGAGATCATAAAAAGTATGACGGAGAGAGATGCTTTTTCCAAATGGCTGGGCATCAAGATTCTCGACCTGGAAGCCGGTTACTGCAAACTACAGATGGAAGTCCGGAGTGAAATGACCAATGGTTTCGGTGTGTGTCATGGCGGGGTTACCTTTTCTTTAGCCGACAGCGCATTGGCCTTTGCATCGAATTCCAGAAACAAGATCTCCTTTGCCCTCGAAAATAATATCAACTTTACCCGAAAAGTCTCGGTCGGGGATATACTGACGGCCGAAACCGAAGAGATACAGAATGGCCGCACCATCGGGGTTTATAAAGTGCGCATTACAGACCAGGAAGATAAGCTGGTTGCCGAATTCAGAGGCACTGTATTCCGAAGCGGCGAGACGCACGACTAATTAATTATTAATACTTAATTCCCAAATATGGAAGCCTACATCATCGACGGAATCAGAACTCCAATTGGAAAGCTTAAGGGATCACTCTCGCCGGTTCGGGCAGATGATCTGGCCGCTATTCCTATTAAAGAGCTTTTGAATAGAAATCCGAAACTGGATCCTGAATCAGTAGAGGATGTTATCCTGGGTTGTGCAAATCAGGCCGGCGAAGATAACCGCAATGTAGCCAGAATGGCTTCTCTGTTAGCCGGGTTACCGGTTTCCGTTCCCGGTGAAACGGTTAACCGGCTATGTGCTTCAGGAATGAGTGCTACTGTAAAAGCTTATCATGCGATCAAGGCCGGTGAGGGGGATGTCTTTATCACCGGTGGTGTAGAGCATATGACCCGCGGGCCTATCGTACTCGGAAAAGGCTCCTCTCCTTATTCAGGCACCACTGAAATGCATGACTCCACCTTTGGCTGGAGATTTGTTAACCCAAAAATGCATGAGAGATACGGGTCTGACGGTATGGGTATCACAGCAGAGAATGTGGTTGAAATGCATAATATCAGCCGTGAAGACCAGGACAAATTCGCGGCATGGTCTCAGCAGAAAGCCGGTACAGCCAGAGACTCAGGTCGCCTGGCTAAAGAGATCATACCGGTTGAGATCCCGCAGAGAAAGGGAGATCCGGTGCTCTTTGAACATGATGAATTTATGCGGCCGGATACTACCGCTGATATTCTTGCCAAACTACGCCCGGCCTTCAGAAAAGATGGCAGCGTGACCGCAGGAAATGCCTCCGGACTAAATGACGGTGCAGGGGCTCTGCTGATTGCATCTGATACCGCAGTCAAAGAATACAGTTTCGATCCTAAAGCAAGGATTGTTGCCCATGCAGTAAGCGGTATCGAACCACGCATAATGGGACTGGGACCGGTCGAAGCAACTCAGAAAGTAATGAAACGTGCCGGACTTTCACTCGACGACATGGACATCATAGAACTCAATGAAGCATTTGCAGGTCAGTCGTTGGGTGTTACCCGCATGCTTGGTATGGAAGATGATGACCCGAGGCTAAATCCTAATGGGGGAGCCATTGCTATCGGCCACCCTCTGGGTATGACCGGTCAGCGCCTTCTTCAGACCGCTACTGTCGAACTCCACGAGCGTAAAGATGCCCGTTATGCATTATGTACTCTTTGTGTAGGTGTTGGACAGGGAATGGCTGTGATCCTGGAGAAGGTTTCTTGATGTACTTGTGTTCTTGTGTTCTTAGTACAAGATCTATTTATTCTTAGCCTTCTTTAAGTAGTAGATGTAGCCATTAATCATTTTATTAATGACTTCGATTTCAGATCGAAGATCATTAAAAACATCGGTTGTAATATATCCTTCATCCAGAGCTACATACAGATGGTTTAGAGTTTCATACAGTGATCCCTTAGCAATTCTGCTGAATTGAATAGTTTCCTGCATATGATATCTGCCAAAGCCCTCAGCTATGTTAGCTGACACAGATCTGGATGAACGTATCAACTGATCACATAATCTGTACTTTTCCTCTGTTGGAAAAATCCGGGTAATCTTTCTCATCTTTCGCGCCATATCCCTCGATTTTACCCATACATTTAATTCTTCTAAATTATGCATGCTTTCAAGTAGGCAAGAACTACTTTCAGAGTAAAGATTTTTTCGTATCTAATTTTACGATCATACACAGCAACACAGCAACACAGCAACATAAGAACAAGTCACAAATGGCAATCTACAAGTTTAAAAACCACATTCCGGCAGTTCACCCCTCCTCCTTCATTCATCCATTGGCTGCAGTAACAGGAAATGTGATCGTCGGAAAGGATGTGTATGTAGGTCCGGGTGCAGCGATACGGGGTGACTGGGGTAAGATCGTAATTAAAGATGGCTGTAATGTTCAGGAGAATTGCACGGTTCATATGTTCCCGGGCGTGACGGTAACACTCGAAAAAGGGGCGCATGTGGGACACGGTGCAATAATTCACGGAGCTCATCTTGGAGAGAATTGCCTGATCGGAATGAATGCGGTAGTGATGGATAATGTGAAAGTCGGAAAAGAATGCATCATCGGAGCCATGACCTTTGTTCCGGAGGGAATGGAGATCCCGGACCGAAAAGTAGTAGTCGGCAACCCGGCCAAGATCATCAAAGATGTTTCTGATGAAATGGCAGCCTGGAAGACGGAAGGAACCGGTTGGTATCAGCGACTTCCGAGAGACCTGCACGAAACCCTTGAAGAAGTTGATCCCCTTAGAGAAATCCCGGAAGATAGCGTCGAATCTGAAAAAAGCTACAGGACCTGGGGCAGTAAAAAAGCAGATAGATAAACCGTCAGCTTTCTTTCATATATTCTGATGTTATCAGATCCATCCACAATTTATCCTATTATCAATGGGACTATTCAATAACGACAAAAAGGGCAAACCACCACATACCTGGTATCCTGAGATACTGCACTGGAGGGAGGGTGATAAGATCTATTGCCGTAATATTACCAGGGCTATCGGTTATACCAAAGTTAAGTCACAGGATGTAGCAAAATATATTCAGCCTAATGATGTCGTCGGTAAAGTGGTATTTACCTATAAATCAGTAGCGGAGGACGGTACTATATATGTTGAAGATATGGACGGCCATATGCTGCATTTTGAATTCTGGCGGTTCATTAAAGTATCTGTAAACGAGACTCTTAAGAGCAGAAAGATCCAGCAAAAACGGCAGGGCTCAGAACGTTATATGGAGCTAATGCAGAATTTTCAAGAGGCATTTGATGAGCTCCAGGAAGAAGACGATCATCCGAAAAGACTAGGAAATAAAGAATCAGAGTAGATCAGATACCTGGTGCCGGATGCTGGATAAACTTGTAATATCTGCTTCAGCTTCAAAAATGATTATGCTGTTTTCTTACAGTGGATATAAATCGGTTTATTTTTCTTAATTACTCATAAATCATCTTAAGAAGTACAGTCGAGAACATGAAAATAATTATGTATCTAATTGTGCACTTCTGATCTCATCAAATGCTGTAAACTGATTGGATTCAATGCCTATCAATTCATACCATTTATCCTGTGCAAATGAGATCCAGTATCACATATTATCTACTCTTAAATTGAACACTTACCTATTATGAAAGTCCATTCCTACATCCAGGGTAAATTCCTTACCGAGGGCACCGAAACAGACCTTATCTCAGCCGTCACGAATGAGCCGATCGCTCAGATGGTAGAAGCGGATATCGATTATAAATCAGCTGTGGATTATGCCAAGGAAATGGGCGGGCCTAAACTCCGGGAAATGACCATCCATGAGCGTGCATTCAAGATCAAGTTTCTGGGTCAGTATCTGATGGAGCGGAAGGAGAAATATTACGAGATCTCCAGACATACCGGTGCCACAAGAATGGATTCCTGGATCGATATTGAAGGTGGAATCATTACTGCTTTCGGCATATCCAGTAAGTCCCGCCGGGAATTATCCGACCTCCCCTGGCATGTTGAAGGTGGGGTAGAACGACTGTCCAGAAAAGGCACGTTTATGGGGCAGCACATCTGTGTACCCCGAAAGGGTGTAGCGGTTCATATTAACGCTTTTAATTTTCCGGTATGGGGAATGCTCGAAAAACTGGCTCCCTCCATTATTGCCGGAATGCCTGTGATCGTGAAGCCCGCACCGACCGGAGCTTATCTTGCCGGCGAGGTTTTTAAGGATATGGTTGAGTCCGGTATTCTTCCCGAAGGTTCGATACAGTTTATTGCTGCTGATAAGCCCGGAGACCTGCTGGATCACCTGACCTCTCAGGATATGGTTGCTTTTACCGGTTCAGCTCTTACCGGCAGGAAACTAAAATCCCACCCCAATATCATTGCTAATAATGTTCACTTTAATCTGGAGGCGGACTCCCTGAACTGTTCTATACTCGGAGAGGATGTCACTCCGGATATGGAAGAATTTGGTCTTTTTATTAAAGAGGTAGCGCGGGAAATGACAGTCAAGACCGGGCAGAAATGTACGGCTATTCGTCGCACTATCGTACCGGAGCATCTGGCAGATGATGTGATAGATGCCCTTAGAGACCGCCTCGAAAAGACCACTATCGGGGATCCGGGAGAGGAAGATATCCGAATGGGTCCATTGGCCAGCTCCCTGCAGGCAGAACGATTCGAAGAACAACTTCAGGAACTGTCTGAAGTCACCGAAACCGTATATGCTGCCGAAAGCGACCTGAACGGAGCATTCACCAATCCGCGAGTACTGGTTTGTCACAAACCTTTGCAGGTAGATGCCGTTCACAGTCTTGAAGCATTTGGCCCGATGACCACAGTAATGCCTTACAAATCCACTCAGGAAGCTATTGATCTTGCTAATAAAGCCAATGGTTCACTGGTTGGATCGCTCTTTACGGCAGATGATGAAATTGCACATGAAGTGACCATGGGCTGTGCCCCTTATCACGGCCGTTTTATGGTCATCAACAGAAACTCAGCAAAAGAATCCACCGGACATGGTTCACCGATCGCATCTTTGGTCCACGGCGGTCCAGGTCATGCCGGGGGAGGTGAGGAACTTGGAGGAGCAAGGGCGGTACTCCATAATATGCAGCGGATCGCACTTCAGGGATCTCCTACCACGCTTCGGAATATTGTGAAACAGAATATCAAAGGAGCAGAGACGGAAGAATTCAGCAGGCATCCTTTTCAGATGTACTTCGAAGAACTTACGATCGGTAAAGCCTTTACTACCGAGACACATACGGTAACTGAACAGGATGTGGCAGACTTTGCCGAACTGACAGGTGATAACTTCTATGCCCACACTGATCCGGATGCTGCCTCTCGCTCCCTGTTCGGCAAGATCGTGGCGCACGGTTACTTTGTACTTTCAAAAGCAGCAGGTTTATTCGTACACCCTGATGAAGGTCCCGTAATGCTGAACTACGGACTTCAGAACCTCTCCTTCCTGGTTCCTGTAGCTCCCGGAGATACCATACAGGCAAAACTGATCCTCAAACGAAAGAACATTCGCCAGCAGAAAGAGACCGATAAATTCCCCTTCGGTGTGGTTTACTGGGATGTGGAAGTAACCAACCAGAATCAGGAACTGGTAGCAGAATACACGATCATGACGCTGGTGAAAAGGAAGGATAAGCTGGAGATAGATGTGGGGTAGTTTAAGATACGGCATACGGCATACGGCATACGGCATAAAAAAAAGAGAAACTTAAAAATGTATTTAAGACCTCTTTCTATTGATTTTCTATATCCACTAAGTAGCTTTGATATCCTAATAGTTTCAGATACAAAAGGTCTTGATTCAACATATTTCAGATCAGCTGCCAGCACACTGTAATATTTACACTCTTCAAGGGATCCCTGAGCTATATTTACAAATCGTATTTTATCCCGACCTCCCCTTTTCTTGAAACCTTCTGCAATATTCGCTGCAACCGACACAGCGGCTCTGCGATATTGACTTGTCAACCCATACAACTCAGACTTAGGAAAAGCTTCTGTAAGCTGGTAGATTTTTAGTACATGCTCGTGTGATTTTTGCCATACGAGTAAATCTTCAAATGATTTTGCAGGTTCATTCATGTCTTGATCCAATTAGTTCCTTTCTGAATAGAACCATGTAAAGACAATTCCTTACAAATATGATCTTAAGATTGATTCCTGACAATATACCATATACCATGTACCATGTACCATATACCCAATCAATTAGATTTCCTATATTCTCCCAAGCATAACTTTAACTCCTAACTATTCAACAACAGTATGTCCACCAACGGCGAGATCACACTTTCAATTGACAATCACATAGCTACCATTGAATTCTTTCATCCCAAAGGCAACTCGCTTCCAGGGGCCCTGTTAAGAGAACTGGCACAGACTATCACTAAAGCCGGTGAAAGTGATAATGCCCGCGTGATCATAATTAAGAGCCGGGGTAACGGGGCGTTTTGTGCCGGAGCTTCATTTGATGAGCTGATCGCTATTGAAGACTTTGAAACCGGTAAAGAGTTTTTCATGGGATTTGCGCTGGTCCTTAATGCCATGCGAAAGAGCCCTAAACTGATCCTGGTACGGGTTCACGGAAAGACCGTGGGCGGGGGCGTCGGTATCGCTTCTGCCGGTGATTATACTTTTGCTCATGAAAATGCTGCGGTAAAACTAAGTGAACTAGCCCTGGGAATCGGCCCTTTCGTCGTAGGTCCTGCGGTTGAACGTAAAGTAGGAACCAGCGCTTTTGCAGCAATGTCAACTGATGCTACAACCTGGTATGACTCAGAATGGGCCGAAGAACGAGGCTTATTCAATAAAGTATTTAAAGATGTCGGTGAAATGGATCAGGCTATAGAAGCCCTGGCTGAACAACTGGCTAAATCCAGTCCTGAAGCCATGAGCCAGCTGAAAAATGTATTCTGGAAAGGCACAGAAGGCTGGGATGAGCTACTGGAACAAAGAGCTGAGATCAGTGGCCGACTGGTACTTTCTGACTATACCAAAAATTTCATCAAGAAATTTAAGAACAAGTAAATTAACCTTTATGAACTCAAAGCTAATGCTATGAAATACCTGCTATCTGCTATTATTATGCTCTTTTTGAGCAATACTGTAACCGCACAGGATGAATGGAATGTTAACGATCCTGATCTTGGGAATTCCGAAGATCTCACCTTTACAACCGATGAAGGAACCTGGATGAACCTGGATGTCAGTCCGGATGGTAACACCATTGTCTTTGACCTTCTGGGGGATATTTATTCCGTGCCGGTTACCGGTGGAGAGGCAACCCTGCTTCGAGGTGGCCATCCATATGAAGTGCAGCCTCGTTTTAGTCCGGACGGATCTAAGATCTCCTTTACCAGTGATGCCGGTGGTGGGGATAATATCTGGGTAATGGATACTGATGGCGGTAATGCAAGACAGGTTACAGATGAAAATTTCCGACTTCTCAATAATGCAGTTTGGACCCCCGATGGGCAGTACCTGGTCGCACGTAAGCATTTCACTTCCGGACGATCCCTGGGAGCAGGTGAGATCTGGATGTATCATATTTCCGGCGGAAGCGGTATTCAGCTGGTTGAAAAAGCCAATGAGCAGCAGGACATTGGCGAGCCCTGGGTTTCTCCTGATGGCCGGTATGTATACTATTCTCAGGATGTATATCCGGGAGGAAATTTTCAGTATAACAAAGACCCGAATTCTCAGATCTATGTGATCCGCCGTTATGACCGGGAAGAAGGAGACACGGAAACCGTGACCGGAGGCAATGGCGGTGCGGTCAGATCTCAGATTTCTCGGGATGGAAAATTCCTTGCCTTTGTACGCCGGGTAAGAACCAGCTCGGTTCTTTATATACGCGAACTCGAAACCGGACGTGAGTGGCCGGTAACAAAGGAACTTAGTAAAGACCAGCAGGAAGCATGGGCTATCTTCGGTGTATATACTAACTTCAACTGGATGCCGGATAACGAACATCTGGTAATATGGGCCAATGGTAAGATCAATAAGGTTCATTATAAGACCGGCGATATGGAGGTTATACCCTTTGAAGCAGAATCATCCCATAAGATCTATGAAGCGGTTCGTTTTAAACAGGAAGTTGCCCCTGAAAGCTTTAAGGCCAGGGCGATCCGCCAGACCGTAACTTCCCCGGACGGTAAGATGATCGTATTCGGGGCAGCAGGACACCTTTATCGCAAACAACTGCCCAATGGTAAGCCTACCCGCCTGACACGTGCCGATGAATTTGAATTTGAGCCGTCCTTTTCCAGGGATGGACGCTATCTGACCTATGTGAGCTGGAGCGATACTGAAATGGGGGCAGTAAAAGTGATCAATCTCAGTCAGCGTTCTGCAACTTATTCCGGAAATGCGGTCACCACCGCAAAAGGGATCTATCGCGAACCTCGTTTCTCTCCGGATGGCACGAGTATCGTCTATCGGCGTGAGAGCGGTAACGGCCAGCAGGGATTTGCTTATACAGAAAATCCCGGCATTTATACTATTCCTGCCACTGGCGGAAAGCCGATCATGATCACCGATGAAGGTGAAATGCCGCGTTTCAACAAGGACGGAGACCGTATCTTTTATCAAACCGGCGGCTATATTTTCGGAGCGATCAATAAATCTTATAAAAGTGTAAATCTGAACGGAGAGGATGAGATCACACACTTTACTTCAGAATACGGTCATGAAATGGTTCCCAGTCCGGACAATAAGTGGATGGCTTTCTCTAACCTTTATAAGGTTTATATCGCCCCTTTCCCTAAAGCAGGCAAACCGGTGGCGCTTACCCCTTCCACTAAAGCCATTCCGGTAAAACAAATTTCCTCTGAAGCCGGTTACCATATGCATTGGTCAGCTGACAGCCGGAAATTATTCTGGACACTAGGTGAAGAATACTTCACCACCGACCTTAAGGACCAGTTCACTTTTGTGGAGGGAGCACCCGATGAACTCCCGGAACCCGTTTCAGATGGGATCTCTATCGACCTTGAACTGGACACTTATGTTCCTGATGGTATGATCGCAATTACTAATGCACGGATCATTACCATGAACGGGGACGAAGTGATCGAAAAAGGAAGTATACTGGTGGATGGTAATCGTATCGAGGCGATAGGGAGCGATATCAGTATACCGGATGAAGCTAAAGTGATCGATGCAACCGGTAAGACGATCATGCCCGGCATAGTCGATGTCCATGCTCACCTTGGAAATTTCAGGCTGGGGGTTAGTCCACAACAGCAGTGGGAATATTTTGCTAATGTAGCTTATGGAGTTACGACTGCACATGACCCATCCTCAAATTCAGAAATGGTATTCTCTCATTCGGAAGCGATCAAAGCAGGTAATATGATCGGTCCCCGGGTATTCTCTACCGGAGTGATCTTATACGGTGCTGATGGTGCTTTTAAAGCCGTCATTGATAATTACGAGGATGCTAAATTTGCTCTCGAGAGAACCAAAGCCTGGGGAGCCTTTTCGGTAAAGAGTTATAATCAGCCCCGTAGAGAGCAGCGTCAGCAGGTCATCAAAGCAGCCAAAGAACTGGAAATGATGGTAGTACCTGAGGGAGGATCTTTCTTCACCCATAATATGAGTATGATCCTTGATGGCCATACAGGCATTGAACATAACGTACCGGTAGTTCCTCTTTATAAAGATGTACAAAATCTTTGGTCGTCCAGCGAGACCGGCTATACTCCCACTCACATCGTTAATTATGGATCGATGAGTGGTGAATACTACTTCTACCAGAAGTATAATGTATGGGAGAACGAGCGGCTGCTCACTTTTACTCCACGCTCTGTCGTAGACCCGCGTTCACGCCACCGAACCATGGTCCCTGATGAGGAATATGAGAACGGGCATATTAAAACGGCTGAATCATCTAAATTACTCACAGATGCAGGCGTTAAAGTGAACCTGGGTGCACACGGACAGCTGCAGGGACTGGGTGCCCACTGGGAATTATGGATGTTTGTTCAGGGCGGTATGACTGAAATGGAAGCACTGAGAACAGCAACACTAAATGGTGCTCATTATCTTGGAATGGATCATGAGATCGGTTCTCTTGAAGAAGGCAAACTGGCTGATCTGGTGATCCTGGATAATAATCCTCTTGAAGACATACGCAATACCGACTCGGTCACTCATACCATGGTAAACGGCAGATTATTTGATGCCGCCACTATGAACGAGATGGGAAATCAGATGAATGAAAGATTACCCTTCTGGTGGGAAAGAGATAACATGAGTGATTCTTTCGACTGGCATGCCATTACTCTGGAAGCTGCAGGATTACACTGCACCTGCTTTGGAGAACAATGATCTTTAACACATATTTAATTCGAAGGCCTTCTATTTAGGAAGGCCTTTTTTATTTTGGGATATGAAGGCAAAAGATGTCATAAATGAACTGCAGCAATTCGCCGATCCTGTAAAAGCCACACACAATTATAGGTTTTTTAAAGCATTTGATGGCGGCTATGGGGAAGGGGATGAATTCCTGGGTATAAAAGTGCCGGATCAGCGAAGGATCGCTAAACAGTACGAAAAACTACCCCTGCAGGAAGTTCAAACCCTGCTGAATAATAAATATCATGAAGTACGACTGACCGCTTCAATAATCCTTACTTATAAGGTCCGCAAAAAAGACCCTGAAATACTGAAAGAGGTTGCAGACTTTTATCTCAGGAATTTAAGTGCGATGAATAACTGGGATCTGATCGACACCTCTTCGCATAAGATTCTTGGACCTTATCTAGAAAGTAAGGACCGCAGTATCCTTTATGAACTGGCTAAATCTGATGACTTATGGCACAATCGTATCGCAGTGATCACTTGTCTATATTTCATCGATAGACGTGATTTTAATGACGCGCTTGCCATTGCTGAAATTCTGGTGGATCATAAGCATGACCTGATCCATAAAGCGGTGGGCTGGATGTTAAGGGAGATTGGAAAGCGTGATCGCGCTGCGGAAGAAAAATTCCTGATCAAGCATTATCGGTCAATGCCAAGAACTATGCTGCGATATGCCATAGAAAAATTTGAAGAGCCTTTAAGGCAACAATACCTCAAAGGAAAACTTTAATTTTCCTTTTGAAATTCAAGGCGAAATCGGGTGCCTTCCCCTTCTTTATTGACCAGATCAAATTTACCCTGCAACTGATCGGTCAGCGTGTTGATCAGTGTAAAGCCCAGAGATCTTTTCTTTTTATCCTTTTCCATCTTAAAACCTTTTCCTGAATCTTCGATCAAAAGGACCAGCTTTTCTCCTTGTATATGCATTTTCACCTTAATGAATCCCTGGTTGGTATCTTTAAATGCATGTTTAAAAGCGTTGGTTATTAGCTCATTCAGAATAAGTGAGCATGGAATCGCCTGGTTTATATTCAGCGATAAGGTTTCAAGTTCGGTCATGATATTGATATCCTTATCCGCATAATCATGCATATCTCTCAGAGCATCCAGCAGATCCTTTATATAGGTATCATACCTAATGTATGCCAACGATTCATTCTGATACAGCATCTCATGGATCAATGCAATGGACTTGATTCGGGTCTGACTGTCGAGCAGGGCCTGAGCAACTTCTTCATTAGCCTCAGAAAAACTTTGAAGCTGAAGCAGCCCGGATATTACGGCAAGATTATTCTTTACCCGATGATGGATCTCAGCAAGCAGGATCTCTTTTTCGTGGAGTGACTCTCTGATCTGTGCTTCTTTTTCAATTCTTTCAGTGATGTCGGTCGCAACAAGAATATTTCCGATGGAATTATCTTCAAGCGTCTTAAGGGTTGATGTTGAGATCGCAACCGGAATTGTTTCACCGTCTACTTTTCTCAGATCGATCTCCTGGCTGATGTATGCGTCCAGGTTTTCGGTATTTTCTGCTCCATTGCTTAAAAGCTTCTGAAGTTCCATTCCTTCGAGCTCCGGCTCCGTATAACCCAACATGGTACAAGCTGCTGCATTTACTTTTTTGATCCGGCCTTCAGGGTCCGTTACAAAAAGAGCCTCATCCATCGATTCAATGATATTATCCAGATACTGTCTGCTAACTGTCTTTTGCTCAAGGTTCTCGATCATCTGATTAAAGGACGCTGCCAGCTCTCCGATCTCATCATTTGAAGGGACTTTTGCCCGAACCGTAAGATCACCTTCTCCAACTTTTTGAACACTTTCACTCAGCCTTTGAAGTTTCCTGGCAATAAAACGATAAAAGTAAAAAGCCACAATGCAGGCAATGATGAAAGTGAGACCAATGAAGAACACATACCATTGCCGTGCTTTTTGAAGGTTCAGATCCAGGTTATTATTCCGCTCGTTCTGAACATTGATCGAATATTCCTGCACATTCTGTATATACGGGATAATATTGTCCAGGAAATAAGGCTGTATTGAATTCAGGAACATGAGTGTTGCCTGATCTACCTCCTCATTGCTTAATTTCAGCCACTCAAGTGCCAGGGACTCATAAAATCTTACCTTTTCATTCAGATCTCTGAAACCATCCGGGATCACACCGTTTTGTTCAATAAGGTCCTGTACCTGTGCCGACGATCGCTTGAATTCTGCAATACTGCTCTCAAATTTCTGTATCTGGCTTACTTTTGAAGGTAATCGCTGTATTGCGCGATTATCCTCACTGTTGATCTCATTCCATTCCCTTACCACATTAAGAGCCACAAGACTCTGATACAGCTTTCTCTCCATATCTGAGGTCAGCGATACAATCTGAGTAGTTTCTTTTACATACTCTATCTGTTCTTCACGAATATTCTGCGTAGTTCGGTCAGAGATCCATGCAGTGGTAGCAAGAAGCAGGCTTATTATGATAAAGCCTATTACAATTTGAGAACCGATCTTCAAAATACAGCCTTAACTTAGAATTGGGGTAAAAACGGGGTTTTTGGAATATCTATAGCCAATAAAGGCAATTATGTACCACCAATTCCATTAGAAAGCTATTATATCTCTGATCCCTGCGGCTATCTTTTCTTCATTTGGAAGTACAGATTCCATGAGTCCGACATTGTATGGAACCGGGATATCCGGCATAGTGATACGCTGAACAGGGGCATCCAGATATTCAAAAGCCTCTTTCATAATAGCAGATACGATCTCCGATCCAAATCCTGCGGTCTGATTATCTTCATGTACTACCAGACAACGGTTGGTTTTCTGTACAGAAGAAATCACGGTATCTTTATCCCATGGCATTAATGTTCTCAGGTCAATAATATCAGCCGATACTCCCAGATTATTAACAGCTGTCTCGCTTCTTTCACACATGGCTCCCCAGGTAACAATAGTTATCTCTTCTCCTTCCTGCAGGAAATTAGCTTTACCAAATGGGATCACATACTGATCTCCCGGATAGGGTTTCCTGGCATATTTTGCGTCCAGGAGATTCCGGTGTTCAAAGAACATGGTTGGATTATTTGAACGCATTGCAGATCTCAATAAGCCCACTGCATCCTGTGCATTACTTGGCATAGCAACCTGCCAGCCTATTGCATGAGCAAAAAATACTTCATTACTCATACTGTGCCATGGATCTCCGCATTTTGCAAATCCGCCCGGCATTCTTACTACAATCGGTGCCGCAAAGCGATTAGCCGTTCTCCATCTTACCGTACCACAGTTGTTAAGCTGCTCAGTAGCAGGATCCGCATATTTTCTGAACTGTATTTCAGCTACCGGCATGAGACCTGAATAGGCCATACCTACTGCCCGGCCAATGATCCCTTCCTCAGAAAGAGAAGTATCAAATACCCGGTCTTCACCAAAGTTACTTTGAAGGTCCATGGTTGCAGCATGTACACCTCCTTTCTTACCTACATCCTCACCGAATACAAGAAGCTTTTCATTAGTTTCCAGTTCATATTTAAGTGTCCGGCGGATAGCTTCAACAATATTGATCCTTTGCTTTTCCGGATTGGGCTCTTCCGACGACTCCGGAAACTCATGTCCCTCTACGGCAAGACCGCCTATTCCCGGCAACTCACCTTCATCGAATGCAAATTTTTCGGTGTTACCCTTATCCGGCTGAGGTCGCGCCAAAGCATTCCCGGCCGCTTCTTCAATGGCTTCTTTAGCCTTCTTTTCCCAGTTATTCCAGGTTCTTTTAGTAATGTGATCCGGCACCATAAATTTTTCCAGCTTGATCAGCGGATCATTCTTTTTCTCCTTCTGAATGAGCTTTTCATCCTTGTAAGCCTGATTATCCTGGTAACTGTGGCCATTCAATCTGGGTACTGTTAGACGGATCATTGCAGGACCTTTTCGGTCTCTCACATAATTTACAGCTTCATCCATCAGCCCGGCAGCTTCTTCCGGAAGTGTTCCGTCACCATCAAAGATCCTGAGATTAGAAAAAGACCTTAAATTATTTGTGATCACTCCGCCTGGTGTCTGAAATTCACTGTCTACAGAGATTCCATATCCATTGTCTTCAATGTAAAATAGTACGGGCAGGTTTTGTGTGGTAGCAATAGTAAGTGCTGACCAGAATCCGTTCGTTGCAACTGAACCGTCACCACCGAGGATCACTGAAATTGCTTTATCATACTCTTTTTCCTTCAGCACTTTACGCCTGTACTCAATTCCCTGAGCCCATCCTATAGCAGGTGTGTACTGAGATCCCACGTCCCCTGCCATTGGCAGTACTTTCGGACCATCAGCATCAGGTCTGTTACAAACTACACCAATATCCCTTCCGTCGCTGTAACCCCCGGACTTACCCATGGGTGCTGCCATCGCATCTTCCAGATCAAGGCCAAGACTCAGCAGTAACGGTCTGGATCTGTAATAGGCACTTGCTGCATCGTGCTTATGGGTTAACAGGCTTCCCAAAAGGACCTGTCCCAGTTCATGACCTCGTGCAGAAAACTGATAAAGAACCTCTTTCTGAGGAACCAGTTCACTCTCTTCTTTTTCGTCCATCGCTCTGGACTGGAGGATCAGTTCCGATATTTTTTTCCAGTCAAACTTGTCAGTACTCTTCTTCGCCGTCTTGCTTTTAGCCATGGTTTAGGTACAGAATATATTATTTAGAAATTTCTTTGAACGTATTTTCGAAGTGGTCCATATCTGCCTCAGTCCCGATACTGATGCGGATACAATTTGGTAGTCCAAATGCATTGATCCTTCTGAGTATCACTCCCTTTTCAAGCATTTTCTGAGTGAAATTGATGGCTTCTTGTTCTGTATCCATGACCATCATAACCGAATTGGATATGGACCGGACATATTTCACATTGTTTGCATCAAAAAATGAATATAACCGCTCTCTCCCTTTTTCAACCAGCTCAACTGAGCGCTGAATAAACTCCTCATCTTCATAAGCAGCAAGTGCTGCTGCCTGCCCCATAGTTGTTGGCTCAAAAGTAAGTTTGGTCTTCATCATCGTTCGGATCAGTTCTTCATGGGCAATTGCATAGCCAACCCGAAATCCGGCCAAACCATAGGCCTTGGAGAAAGTCCTGAGTACGATCACATTGTCGTGTCCATAGTCGAGAGCATGAGGGTAATCCTCAACGTTCTTTGCGTATTCGTAATAGGCTTCATCCATGATCACCAGTACATCGGATGGCACCTGTTCTATAAACCACTCATATTCTTCTTTTGTCAGATACGTCCCGGTCGGATTATTCGGGTTTGCGATATATACCATTTTGGTATCATCGTCTATGGCATTTACGATAGCTTTCACATCGTACTTATACTCTTTCGTAACCGGGATTCTTTTCAGGTGAATTCCTCGAACCCCAATCTGAACAAAAAACCCTACGAAAGTGGCATCCGCGGTAACTGCATTTTCACGATTCAGGAAGAAGGTCCGGCATAGGATCGAAATAATGCTTTCCGAACCGGCAGCTATCAATACATTCTCAGGTTTGCACCCATTCTTCTTTGCGATCTTTGCCTTTAATTTGCGGGCAATGGGGTCCGGATAATCCTGTATGGTATCTAGTGCTTCAAGTATCGCTGGTTTTACGCTGTTACTAAATCCCAGACGATTTTCATTGGAAGCCAGCTTCGCAATTTTATCCGGTTGGTACTGATCAACGACCTCTGCAATGGTCTTTCCCGCAACGTAGGGTTTTAGTTGTTCAATATTTTCAGGTACCAGGGCTCGACCGGCTTTTACACTCATGGATATTTCTTATTTTTTATGAACAGATATAGAATTTAGCACTTAAAAAGCGCTTTTTCCATGTACATGCAGGTTAATCTGAACTAATTGAAAAGTTTTACGCTTGCCCAAAGAAAACAACCTCTTTTACCATGAATAAGAAGACCATAATTGTAACCGGTGCCAGTCGCGGTATTGGCTTTGAGACTGCCCTTCATCTTGACAGATCAGGACATAAGGTCATTGCACTTGCGCGATCCACTGATAGATTGAAGAAATTAGAAACAAGCGCAGAAAACGGGAATATCCGTATCTTCGGCACAGACCTTACCAGCGAAGAGGAAATCGGAAAGCTGAAAGCTGAACTTAGAGAAGAGTCAATTGATGGAATTATCAATAATGCGGGTGCACTGGATAAAGGCCCATTCCTGGAAACTTCAATAGAGACCTTTAAACATCTTATGGATGTAAATGTGTACGCCATTGTAAGACTGGTTCAGCAATTATTTGAACATCTCAACCAGGGAGCGCATATCGTTAATATATCAAGCATGTCCGGTTTCCAGGGCAGTCTTAAGTTTCCGGGACTTTCGGCTTACTCCGCTTCAAAAGCGGCAGTGATCGGACTGTCAGAGCTTATGAGTGCTGAGTTTACTGATTACAATATTTCGGTCAATTGTTTATGTATTGGTGCCGTGCAGACCGAAATGCTGGAAGAGGCTTTTCCGGGTTTTGACGCTCCCGTATCGGCCGCAGAGATGGGATCCTATATTTCAGATTTTGTCCTGAAGGGGCATAATTTTTATAACGGAAAGGTTCTGCCGGTCGCCCTGAATGATCCTTCTTAGAATGGTAATCCCATTTTATTATTACTAACTTCGGTCAAACCAATATCATCTGCATTTATGAGAACTAAATTATTCGGTATTACGCTGTTACTTATCTGCTTTCTGAGCAGCATGGAGACCAAAGCACAAACTATTGAGATCCTCGCCGGTAACACCTTCAACGGAGCAATGAACGGTACGCTACTGGGCGGTGCAACCATGGCATTAAATAACACGGAAGAATTTGATGCACTCAGAATAGGCCTGGGGCTAGGGACCCTATACGGCATAGGAACCGGGGTTTACGACCTCACCTATGGTAATGGTAGTTCTCTCGTGGTATCAGGACTTTTCAATGATGGCAACAACAGCAGTATCATTGTGCTACTCGATACTTTTTATGGTGTAGCCGCCGGCAGCATCATAGTCACTTCAGTGCTGCTGGTTGCAAATGAACCGATTTTGGACGGGCTAAAATATGGTGCCGGCATTGGTGCCTGGGTCGGATTTGGATTCGGATTATTTGATGCATTCGTACTCGCAGACCGGGTAACCGGACCCGGAGGTTTTTCATCATCCGTAAATAAATCTGAGAATGCCAGCGGACTGATAGGAATGAGCTTCGATAACTCCAAGAGTATTGGTCTGTTCAACCCTACCCTTCATCGTCAGGTTGAATGGGACGGGAAGAATATGAGCTCTTCCCTTAATCCATCTGTTGAATTCGTTAATCTGAAGATTCGCTTTTAGACTTAGACAGTTTTTTAATAAGGTGTTTTACGGTCTCCATGTGTCCGCTCAGTGAGTGATGTAAACCATCCGGAAGATAATGCCATGCCTCAGGCTCCTTACCTCCAAGTCTCTTTCCTCCCGGATCAATAATAGCACCATTTTTTCCGGCAATTACTTCTCTTAACGGCCCCAGATCCTTCTCTTCAATCGTGAAATCATGCAGCTGATTTTCCATCAGTAATTCGGTGATCACCGGTGCCGGAGTGATCCACACTAGCGGATTGCTTACCCGGTCTTCAAGGATCTCCTGAATACTGTGAAGGTTTTCCCAGCTCTCGGAAAGCGGGAGCAAGGTTCTTCCTGGCACAATATTAAGCCGTTGTACATCGAATGTGCCAAGGGCAATAAATACCCAGTCCGGCTCATGGATAACTACATCACGATCAATTCTTCTTAAGGCTTCAGATGTAGTGTTATAAGATACTCCTGCATTAATAAAGTTGAAATCCGCATTTTCGACCGAGATCTCAAGAACATGTTTCAGTATTGAAAACCAGCCCTGAGCATCTTCTGTAATCGAGTCTCCGAATGCTACAATGGTCTCTTCACCATCCATAGGGAGATCTTTCAGGATTTCTGTGATATCATCATCTTTTAGGATCTCAAGAGCAGCCCTCTTAGCATTTTCATCGAAGTTTTCCCGGTAGATTTTAAGCTCTTTCTCAGTGACCCCCATCAAGGCTGCTTCTCCGGCTGTATTATCTTTTCCGGGAAACAGGGTCATGCGTTTGTTTACATGATAAAAGGGTATCATGAACTGTTCCATGATCTCTTTTTCTTCTTCTTTAGCTTTGCGGTCTGACATTATATTAGTTTGAGGTCAAAATTTGTTTTAATTGCTGCATACCGGATACTCCTTTTTCCTGGATATGATGCCAGTTATCAAAGTTATAAAGTTCCGGTTTATTCGGATCAACGATATACCGGTCGGAACCCGGAGGTGCATAATCCACCAGTCCGGCTGCCGGATATACTACTAAGGATGTTCCTATAACGATAAGGATGTCGGCCGTTGCGACGATATCAGCGGCTTCAGGGATCATTGGCACCATTTCACCAAACCAGACGATGTGCGGGCGCAACTGTGCGCCGTCTTCAGCAAGGTCTCCATACCTTATATCGTTATACCCGATATCTACGATCAGATCCTCTTTTTTGACACTTCTGGCTTTTGTAAGCTCACCATGGAGATGAAGAACATGGGTAGATCCGGCTCTTTCATGCAGATCATCTATATTCTGGGTTACTACCCTGACATCGAATTGCTCTTCAAGTTCTGCGATCGCCTTATGAGCCCCGTTGGGTTCTACTTTTGCGATCTGCCTTCTGCGCATATTGTAGAATTCGAGCACCCCGGCCGGATCCTTTCTCCAGCCATGCATTGAGGCAACTTCATTTATATCATAGCCTTCCCATAGTCCACCGGAACCCCTGAAAGTGGCCAGGCCACTTTCAGCGCTGATTCCTGCACCGGAAAGAACTACAATACGATCAGACATGTACTTTTTGGAGGTTAAACCAGGAGCTGTCTGTCTGGTAGTCATCAACTACTATGCCATTTCCGCCATGCTGGAACATCTGCATGATATTATTTACTTCTTCCTGCATTATGACGATGGCATTATCAACCATTTGTTTGTTGAATCCCTGGTCTCCAAGGTCCATGGTAAATTCAATAGATATGGTTTTCGCAATAGCTTTTCCGAGTCCAACCAGTTTACGCTGTGGCATTTGCGGATCGACCGTAAAGTTGAAAGTATCCTTGAACAGATCCTTCGAGCGCTTTGTCAGGTCGTAGTTACTGAGGAAATCCTGAAGATTCGTACTCTTCATTTTTCTCATCATCTTGATTACTGACTCGGAGATCTGCTGATACAAAATATCATTTGATCCTTCAAAGATCTGAAAAGGTCGGCTGTCGACTGTAGACCGGCCGGCTATATGGTCTAGCCGGTATCCTTTAGCACCTGTTAGCTGCAGGAGTGACTGTGAAGCCTTTTGCATCATGTCAGTCACCAGTGTTTTTATGGTGTTTGCTTCAACATCCATTCGAGCAGTGTTCTTTTCCAGAGGTACATTAGTGCCGGTAAAATTACACATGGCTGAACATACCGTAAAATAGGCCTGTATTTCAGATAGTCTTTGTTTTACCTGATCATAATTGATAAGGCTCTGTCCTCCAACCAGTCGTTCACGGCAATGGGACATTGCTTCATCCATCATTCTCCTCAGAAAACCCATTCCCATACCCGGAAACTGCAGACGACTTCTGTGAAGCAGATCAAGCATCATTGTAATGCCGGTTCCCTTTGGCTGGAGTTTATGGTCTTCATCTACCGTGAGGTCCAGACGGTTTTTGCCGTAAGGAAGCATATAAAGTCCCAGGTTGTTATAATACTCTTCTACATCAATACCACCATTACGGGTATCATGGACAAAGAAGGATATATCACGGCCTAAATTTCCGTTTTTATCTTTATTACGGGCTGTTATTAGCCAGTAATCTGCCATGCCGGTCAAACCACCCCAGTGTTTAAGACCTTCGATCTTGTATTTATTGTTCTCTTTCAGATAGGAAGTTTGCATTTTAAGGGCATCAGAACCATAGTCAGGTTCAGTGATCATCAGGCCTCCCATTTTGTGTTCATGGATGATCCTGCTGAATATTTGCCCTTTAATAGCGTCATCACCATAGTTGGCAAGAGGCTGCAGGAATAGAGCTCCGTTGATACCCATCATCAAAGACAGGGGCAGTGATTCGTAAGAGCTTGCTTCAAGCATAGCCATAGCTTCAGCTGTATTAGCACCAAAGCCTTCATATTCAGAAGGAATAAATGCTCTTAAAGGTGCGAGGTCCAGGATCTCGTTAAGAAGGCTCTCATCAATTCCTCTTTCGAGGGTATTTTCTTTGGCTTCTTCGTGAGTTCTGAATACTTCTTTAAGCTTTGCTTGGTATGATTTCAGAAAGACATTGAAATCTGATATTAAATTCATATAAATAGTGCTGCTTATTTGAGATAAATGGATCCAGTCTTTTCGCAGGGAACAGCAATGATCATTTATCGGATCATTTAAATTAATTAGACTTTAAAATAAGAAATTTTGCTATTAATAGTGTTGAAGTAGTGATATCCGGAGGCTATCTATGTTAAAAGAGTTTATCCGGTGCTTAAGAGGAGCCTGTAAGGGGGGTAAAAAAAGAGCCCCGTTACGCGGAGCGTAAGGGGCTTAGAAAGAGGGGAAGGCGATGACCT